>JAVWHI010000029.1:10029-12556 GCA_036640155.1 Oscillospiraceae bacterium
AAAGCTGTATACATTGTGCGCATGAATCAGCACGTTGGTCAAATTGACCGGGGAGATATTCAGTAGCAAAAATACGCTGATTACTTTGTAAAACAGGTAGCTCATAATACACGTTATCAATACAAGGCTCAGACAAAACTGTATCTTTTGCTTTATTAAAATCGTCTTGGCTTATCCCCTCAATATCGTAGCGGTTTGCAATCCTTATGTTTTCAAGTGTGTCAATGCGTAATGATGTTTTTACATCTTGTAAAGCACCTCGTGCTTCCACTGCAAATTCATTTTTCTTTTCTACATAAATACGATAAACTGACATATTTTCTTACCGTCCCTCTCAAAAAATTTATTGTTATTTTATTTAATAGCTCCAATACAATGTTCTAACGTGCTTGCTGTAATTTTAACTTCTACTATTTTACCGCAAATATCCGTTTGTGACTTAATGACTACAGGTGTATAGTTTTTAGAATAGCCTATATACTCATCTGTAGATAACTTCGTTTCAACTAAAACTTCGGCAGTTGTTTCTATTTGGCTACTTAAAAATGCTGCCGTGCTTTGAAGTGTTTGTTTTATCATTTGTTTTGAACGTAAATCTTTGGTGTGCTTGTCCAGTTGATTTTGCATTTTTGCCGCTTTCGTTCCCTCTCGTATTGAGTAAGCAAAAACATGTGCCTTTGCAAATCCTATTTCTTTTGCAAAGTTTAAAGACTTGATAAATTCTTCTTGTGTTTCACCGGCAAAGCCTACCATTATATCAGTCGTAATTGAAGGATTAACAAATAAACTTCTTATTAAATCAACAATTCGCTTATATTCGGCTGTGTCATAATGACGGTTCATTCTTTGCAAAGTCATATCGCAACCACTTTGAAGTGATAAGTGAAATTGAGGACAAAATTTACTAAAGCTTGCCATGGCCTGTAAATCTTTGTCGCTTAATAATTCCGGCTCTAATGAACCTAGTCTTATTCTTTGTAAACCATCAATACTACAAGCAAGTTCTACAGCATCGACAAGACGCTTGCCTTGCGTGAAGTCCTTTCCATATGAACTTAAATTAATTCCCACTAAAACTACTTCTTTTGCACCATTTTGTGCAATAGAAATTAATTCTTCTTTTAAATCTTCCATTGTTTTTGAGCGTATAGGTCCACGTGCTGTGGGTATAATACAGTATGAACAATATCTATCACAACCATCTTCAATTTTAACAAACGCGCGTGTTTTTTGTGATGGTCTTTGTGCTTGCATGTGTTCAAACTGCTCGCCTTTTTTGTGCGAAGTAATATCTACTACTCTCTTTCCTGTTGCTAATGCTTCTTTAACAGCGGCTAGTAGTCCTTTTCTGTTATAAGCACCAGTTACAACCTGTGCTTCAATGACACTTGCAGCTTCACTTGGAAAAGCTTGTGGAAAGCATCCGGTTAATGCGACAATAGCATTTGGATTTTGCCTTTTAATCTTACGGATTAATTGCTTTGTTTTTTTGTCACCTGTACTTGTTACTGTGCAAGAATTGATGACAAATATATCTGCTTGGTCTTCAATATCAACAATATCAAAGCCATCATTAGCAAAATAGTTTTTTAACACTTCAGTTTCATATTGATTAACCTTACATCCTAAAGTAAAAAAAGCAGCTCTCACCGGCATATCACTTCCTTTTTTTAAATATAATTTAATAACGATACTCACCAAAAACGCCACTATAATAGTATAACACAAATTGTTGTGAAATTAAACAAATAATTGATTCTATATTTAGTATTATAATATATTTTTGGATTTTTTACAATTAGCAGTTGACTTAAAAGTAAAGACATATTATAATGAATTTATGGTGATAATTTTCAAAATACAACTATTAGGAGGAAAAGTAATGAAATCAGTAACTATTAAGTTAAATACAATAAATGACGTAAAGTTGTTTGTCAACACTGTCGCAAAATGCGATTATGAGGTTGATTTAATCTCAGGCAGATATGCAATTGATGCAAAGTCAATTATGGGAATCTTCAGTTTGGATATTTCAAAACCTATTAACCTTGAGGCACACACAGAAAATGCCGACGCATTTTTTGGCGAAATCAAGCAATTTATTGTAGAATAATTAATTCACCATTTTCGTCAATCAGCAAATGCTGGTTGGCGATTTTATTTTATTTAAGGATTGTTGTTAATGCATTATGTTTACATACTAGAGTGTTGCGATAAAACATTGTACACAGGCTGGACTACAAATTTATTAGCAAGAGTAAAGTGTCATAACTCTGCTAAAGGTGCAAAATACACAAAATGTCGGACACCGGTCGCACTTGTTTATTATGAAACTTTTCAGGATAAATCTTCGGCTCTAAAACGTGAAATTGAAATAAAAAAACTTCCTCGTGATAAAAAAATTGCACTTATAGCCACAAATAAATTGCAGCAGGTAAACGTATGAAAATGAAATTAAGAAAAATGTTACTCTTGCTCCCACCGGTAATAATCGCAATGATTTATTTGTTTCAAGACACATTAATAG
>JAVWHI010000030.1:0-12395 GCA_036640155.1 Oscillospiraceae bacterium
GTCCATAGACTCTTTTTTATAACCTCTTACAACGCTAATGTCGCTTATACCATAATTTTTAAGCGTGTCAATTTGAGTTTGTAAAATGGGTTTTCCTTTAATCTTTATCATAGTTTTTGGCTTATTAATAGTTAAGTCATCAAGCTTGTTGCCTCTGCTTGCAGCTAGAATAATTGAATTTGTTTGATGTTCAGGGTCGGGCAAATAAAGTTTTTCTGCTTCTTCAAGTTCGTCATTACCTTGTATACGAAAGATTTCCGATACACTTGCAATTTTGTCCTCAACATTTATTAGACTTTGTTCTTCAAATATTTTTTTACTTACTGACTGCATTGCTGTAATAGCAGAACGAACATTGTGATTAGCCCAAATAACAAGTGACACGCCTAAATCACGAAAATGATTTGTTGGAGTTGCGTAATATTTAGTAGGCACTAAAATTATTGGGATTCTGTTTGCAAATTCATGAAAAAACTGGTCGATTTCTTTGCAATCAGCACGTTTGCTGTGGACTAAAAGTGCGTCTGCACCGGCATCAGCATAAGCATTTGCACGAGTTAGTGCATCTTCAAGACCTACACCTGCAATAAAGGATTCAAGTCTTGCAACTACGACAAAATCAGGATCGTTTTGTGCAGCCTTCATTGCTTCGATTTTTTTACAAAATTCGTCCATTGGAGCTAATGAGTCGGATGAATTTTTCAAAAAAGAATTTGCTTTAGGAAATTTTTTATCCTCTATGCAAACACCGGCAACGCCGATTTTTTCTAGTTTGTTAACAAGACGACGAGCATTATTAAAGTTACCGAATCCCGTGTCACCGTCCATTAAAATTGGAATAGAAGTTGCATCACTCATATATTCAAGTACATCAGTAACTTGAGTCCATGATGCTTCGTTGTTATCACGCACACCAAGTGAAGCAGAAATCGATAGACCGCTTGCCCAAATTCCTTTAAATCCTGTCTCTTCAACAATTTTAGCTGATAAGCCATTGTGAGCTTCCATAATAAACTCTAGTTCGTTGGAATTTATCATATTTCTTAACATAGTGCTTTTTTTCATAGTATTACTCCTTAATCTGTTCAAATAGTGTTTTATATTCTCGTTGGTGAACTCATTATATGCCTAATCAATAAATAATGCAATAGTTTTGTTCAAAATAATTAAATATTTTTTTAGTATGAACAAAACTGCCGAATTTTAAGAAAAAAAAGAGTGTCTTAACGCTTTCAACTTGAAAAAGGAGCTATAATTATAAAATAGCACTGTAAATTTACATTTTCGCTTGCAAAAATCAATTTCAAATGTTAAAATATAATAATAACTTTTTAAGGACAAATATGCTTATGCAATTATTCATAAATAAAGGAGTAGAGTTATGGCACAACAGAAGAAAATGGTGGAAGACATTACGTCTATGGACGTCGATTTTGCAAAATGGTACACTGATGTAATAAAAAAAGCAGAGTTAGTTGACTACTCAAGTGTAAAGGGCTGTATGGTTATTAGGCCATATGGATATGCAATATGGGAAAACATTCAAAAGGATTTAGATGCAAGGTTTAAAGAACTAGGACACGAAAACGTTTATATGCCAATGTTTATTCCTGAAAGTCTGTTGCAGCGTGAAAAAGACCATGTTGCAGGGTTTGCACCTGAGGTTGCATGGGTAACGCAAGGTGGAAACGAGCAGTTGAGTGAAAGACTTTGTGTAAGACCAACATCTGAGGTGCTTTTTTGTGAGCATTATAAAAACATAATACACTCCTATCGTGATTTGCCAAAATTATATAACCAGTGGTGTAACGTAGTGCGTTGGGAAAAAACAACGAGACCGTTTTTGCGTACATCTGAATTTTTGTGGCAAGAAGGACACACAATGCACGAAACAGAGCAAGATGCACGAGAAGAAACATTGCGCATGTTAAAAGTTTACGAAAACTTTTACCGTGAAACGCTTGCAATTCCGGCAATTGTCGGACAAAAAACCGAAAAAGAAAAGTTTGCAGGTGCAATTGAAACGTATACAATAGAGCCAATGATGCACAATGGAGTTGCCTTGCAAGGTGGAACGTCACATTATTTTGGTGATGGGTTTGCAAAAGCTTTTGATATAACATTTACTGATAGAAACAATAAGCCACAATTTCCACATCAAACTTCATGGGGAGTTTCGACAAGGATGATTGGTGCTATTATTATGACTCATGGAGATGACAACGGGCTAGTTTTGCCACCACGTGTTGCACCTACCCAGGTTGTAATAATTCCTGTTGCAATGCACAAAGAAGGAGTGCTAGAAAAAGCAAACGAACTTTTTTCCAGCCTAAAGAAATCATTTAGAGTAAAACTTGATGACAGCGATAATTCACCTGGATGGAAATTTAGCGAATATGAAATGAAAGGTGTTCCAATAAGACTTGAAATAGGTCCTAAGGACATTGAGAATAACCAGTGTGTGCTTGTTCGACGTGATAATAATGAAAAGATTTTTGTAAGTCTTGAAAGTCTTGAGCAATCAATTTCAGACACACTTGATGAAGTTCATAATGGCTTATATGCTCGTGCATTGCAAAACTTAAAAGAAAAAACATTTGAAGCTAGAAATTA
Organism: Oscillospiraceae bacterium; assembly: GCA_036640155.1. Classification (GTDB taxonomy): domain Bacteria; phylum Bacillota; class Clostridia; order Oscillospirales; family Ruminococcaceae; genus JAVWHI01. The sequence continues at coordinate 2,614 of JAVWHI010000030.1, forward strand.
TGATGAATTTTTAGATACTGCAAAAAATCACCCAGGCTTTATAAAAGCGATGTGGTGCGGCGATGCTCAGTGTGAAACTAAGATTAAAGATGAGACCGGTGGAGTAAAATCACGCTGCATTCCTTTTGATGAAGATTCTATTTCAGAAGTTTGTGCTTGCTGTGGAAAGCCTGCAAAACATTTGGTATACTGGGGCAAACAATATTAAAGTAAGATATCTACTTGTAATAGCACAAGAAAAAATTTAAACTATATTTTTAAGGTGAATTTATGATAGCTCAGTTAATAGGCGTAATCGCAACAGCGTTTTTGCTGCTTTCTTTTCAAGCAAAAACAAAAAAGAAACTGTATTTACTTCAAGCAACATTTTCTGCAATATTTATTGTGCATTTTGCACTTTTGCATCAACCAGTAGGAGCAGCCATGCAAGTCGTTGGGTTGTTGCGTTGTCTCTTTTTATTTTTTGATACACCGTTTACAAACAGCAAAACAGCTCTTGTTATTTTATCAGTTATAACAGTTGGTTTAGCGGCTTTCACGTTTGATGGATTTATTTCGCTATTTCCTCCGGCAGTACTTTTTATCTCAACTTTCATAATGTGGTTTTGCGATATAAAGGCAATCAAGAAGTGCCAATTTTTCATGTTCTCGCCTCTTTGGATTATTTATGACATAACCGCAGGCTCGTATTCCGGAATTATTAATGAACTTTTAGCTATGAGTTCTGTCGTAATATACTGGGTTCGCAGTAGAAATTCCGAAACTTCACAAGTAAAAATCAAAGAAGAAGAACTTGCAACAGAATCTAACTAAGCTACAAAATACAAGAAAGCGCCTAATAAACAATTACTATTAGGTGCTTTTTTGGTAATTTTTACAACAGCGAGTAATAAAAAAACATTATTTATATAATGTTAATATAGCAATTATATTATGTTCATAATCAAGAATTACAATAGATATTGTAGTTAGCACTCGATACAAGTGAGTGCTAAAAATTAATAAAATTTATGGAGGGTATACTATGAATATTAAGCCATTGGCAGATCGAGTTGTCATCAAAATGACCGCCGCAGAGGAAACTACAAAAAGCGGAATTATTCTAGCGGGGACAGCTAAAGAAAAACCACAAGTAGCAGAAGTTGTTGCAGTGGGACCAGGTGGAGTTGTTGACGGCAAAGAAATCAAAATGGAACTAAAAATAGGCGATAAAATTTTGATGAGTAAATATGCCGGAACAGAAGTTAAAATTGACGGTGAGGAATTAACGATATTACGTCAATCAGATGTATTGGCAATAATTGAATAAGATTAAATTTAAAGGAGATTGAGTATTTATGGCAAAACAAATTATTTATGGAGAAGAAGCAAGAAAAGCTCTTCAAGCAGGAATTGATAAACTTGCAGACACAGTTAAAATAACACTAGGTCCTAAAGGTAGGAATGTAGTATTAGATAAAAAATTCGGCTCACCACTAATCACTAATGATGGTGTAACAATAGCAAAAGAGATTGAACTTGAAGATGCGTACGAAAATATGGGCGCACAGCTTGTTAAAGAAGTTGCAACTAAGACTAATGATGCTGCTGGTGACGGAACAACAACTGCTACACTTTTAGCACAAGCATTAGTACGTGAAGGAATGAAAAACGTTGCTGCCGGTGCTAACCCAATGGTATTAAAAAAGGGAATGCAAAAAGCAGTTAAAACAGCAGTAGCTACTATTGTTGCAAACTCAAAAGCAGTTGATGGAACAGAAGATATTGCAAGAGTTGCGACGGTATCGTCTGACGATGCGTTTGTAGGAAAACTTATTGCTGATGCTATGGAAAAAGTTTCATCTGATGGTGTTATAACTATTGAAGAATCAAAGACTGCTGAAACTTATTCAGAAGTTGTTGAAGGCATGCAGTTTGACCGTGGATATATTACACCATACATGGTTACTGATACAGATAAAATGGAAGCAGTTGTTGACGATGCTTTAATTTTAATTACAGATAAAAAGATTACGAATATTCAAGAAATCTTGCCACTACTCGAACAAATTGTTCAAAGCGGTAAGAAATTGATAATCATAGCTGAAGATATAGAGGGAGAAGCACTATCAACTCTTATTGTCAACAAATTGCGTGGAACATTTACTTGTGTTGCTGTTAAAGCACCAGGATTTGGCGACAGAAGAAAAGAAATGTTGCAAGATATTGCAATCCTTACAGGAGGCCAGGTTATATCAGAAGAATTAGGTCTTGAATTAAAGGATGCAACTCTAGAGCAATTAGGAAAAGCAAGACAAGTAAAAATTCTAAAGGAAAACACTATTATAGTAGATGGAGCAGGCGATGCTGAAGCTATAAAAGGAAGAATCAATCAAATTAGAATTCAAATTGAAGCTACTACTTCTGACTTTGATAAAGAAAAACTTCAAGAGCGTTTAGCAAAATTATCAGGTGGTGTTGCTGTTATTAAAGTAGGAGCTGCAACAGAAATCGAAATGAAAGAAAAGAAATTGCGTATAGAAGATGCTCTTGCAGCTACAAAAGCAGCAGTTGAAGAAGGAATTGTTGCAGGTGGTGGAACTGCTCTTATCAATGCTATTCCGAGCGTTAAAGAACTTTTAGCAACATTAACAGGCGACGAAAAAACAGGAGCTATGATTGTTGTACGTGCATTAGAAGAGCCAATAAGACAAATTGCACTTAATGCCGGAGACGAAGGATCTGTTATAATTAATGCGATTGTCGCTTCAGGAAAAGTTGGCTATGGATATGATGCTTACAATCAAAAATATGTTGATATGATTTCAACTGGAATTGTTGACCCAACTAAAGTTACAAGAAGTGCATTGGAAAATGCAGCATCTGTTGCCTCAATGGTATTAACAACTGAATCTTTAGTTGCTGATATTAAAGAGCCTGATTCAGCACCTCAAATGCCTGCTGGTGGCATGGGCGGAATGTATTAATCTTCAGTTTAATAAAAATAACGGCGACGTTTTTCACTTTTGTGAAAACGTCGCCGTTATTTATTGTTTAAAATGGATAGTAACTGTAGTACCTTTGCCTAAAGTGCTTTTTAATGAAAGTGTAGCGTTATGCACAACAGCGGCGTTTTTTACAATGGATAATCCAAGACCCGTTCCGCCGATTTTTTTTGAATGACTTTTATCAACACGGTAAAAACGCTCAAAAACACGTTGCTGTTCATCGCTTGCAATACCAATTCCAGTATCGCTAACGCTCAAAAACGCACCTTGTTCGTCAGAGGAAATGGTTACTGTAATTTTACCGCCATCAACGTTATATTTTATAGCATTGTCAAGAAGGTTATAAATAATTTCTCCTAACATCTGCTTGTTAGCGTTAATATTAATATTTGAGCCTTTAATTGCGCAGGAAATAGAACGCTTTTGTGCAATAGAGGAAAGTTGCGCCCAAACAATTTTTACTTCATCTATCAAATTGGCACGTACTTTTTCAATGGACATACCCTCGTCAAGCACAGAAAGTTTAATAATATCATTGACTAAGGCTATTAGTCTTGCAGCTTCGTCGTAAATCATACTTGAAAATCTTTGAGTGTCTTCAGGTTTTGCTACGCCGGTTTTCATAATTTCGGCAAAGCCGGATATCGATGTAAGAGGAGTTTTTAATTCGTGAGAAACATTTGCTGCAAATTCACGACGAAGATGTTCACGTTGTTCTCTTTCAGTTACGTCTAAGACAACAATTACAGCACCTTGTATTCGTCCTGATTTATACACCGGGTTTGCAATTACATCATAACTTCTTTCGCCGATAGACACAATGTTTTGCGACTTAAATCCATGAATTGCAAGTTCAACTGCTTCTCTGAAAACAGCACTTCGGTTGAGCATTAAAACGTTTTTATTTCCTATTTCATTACCGACATCAAATATTTCAAGAGCGCTAGAATTATATGAAAGAATGTTTTTATTGCAATCAACAATTACAAAGCCCTCACTCATGTTTTCGGTTATTGCAGAAAACTCCTGCTGTTTTTGTTTCAAGTCTTTAATTTGGTCATTAATAATTTGTTTTTGGTGGTTGAGCTTGGAAACAAGCGGTGAAAGTTCGTTATATAAAAGTGTAGGAGATTCACTCTCAAGTGCTATATCGTTTATTGGATTAACGATTTTTTTTGTAAAATAGCCGACTACAAGCAGTTCGATTATAACAACTATTAATGCTACTAATGCAACAAGCGGCATTTTCCCGACTAAAACCATAATAATATTATCGGTTTCTCGACTTAAACGCAAAACGTTGCCATCTTCAAGACGTACTGCATAATAATAACTTTGTTTTGAAATTGTTGCAGATAATCGAGTTTGCTCGCCTGTGCCATATTCGGTGGCACCTTTAAATTCAGGACGGTCAGCGTGATTTTGCATTGTTTTTGAGGGTTGGACTGAATCGTATATAACAGTACCGTCTTTTTTTATCAAAGTAACTCTATTTGAAGAATCTGCAATGTTACCAAGGCTTTGCCACCCACTTGATAAAACAACATTTTTTGCGTATTCTGTTACGTTTTTAACATCCGCTTTTGTTTGTTCAAGTGCAGTATAGTAGTATATACAAGCTGTAATAATAACTGATAAAACAACAGCTAATATAGAAGTGAGAGCCATATAGATAAAAATTCTTTTTTTCACATGCTACCTCCTATAAAGCTTACATAATCATTTGTCTATTTTATAACCAATGCCTCTAATTGTTTTAATGTAACTGCCGCACTCGCCTAGTTTTTGACGAAGAGTTCTAATATGCACATCAACAGTTCTATTTTCGCCATCAAATTCATATCCCCAAATGCTATTAAGAATCTGGTCACGACTTACAACTGCCGGTCGGTTTTCAAGCAAAAAAGATAACAGCTCAAATTCTTTAAGAGTTAGAACAACGTCGTTATTTTTTGCAGTAACAGTGTGGTTTGTAGTGTCAACAAAAAGCTCGGCAACTTCGTAAGCTTGAGACTTTTTAGCGCTTCCAGTACGTCTTAGTAAAGCTTTTATTCTTGATAAAAGCTCCATCATTCCAAAAGGTTTAGCAATGTAATCATCAGCACCATTATCAAGCCCAACAACTTTATCAAATTCTGTTGATTTTGCTGTCAACATTATAACCGGAATAGCTGACGTTTCTTTATTGGCACGAAGTTTTTTTAAAATTGTAAGTCCATCTTCTTCTGGTAGCATTATATCAAGTAAAACAAGTTCTGGCAAGTCGTTTTTGAGTGCTTTGTAAAAAAGACTTGGATTTTCAAATGAAACTGCTGTGAAACCTTGAGCATTTAGAGTATAGCTTACGAGTTCTCGTATGCTGCTATCGTCTTCAACCAGGTAAATCATTGATTTGCTCCTTTATAAGTTCCCGTAATTGAGTATTCAACCCATTCTGCAATATTTTCAGCATGGTCGCCTATTCGCTCAAAGTATTTTGCAGCCATTAACAAATCCAAACACAACTCGCCATTAGCAGCATTGTCGTGAGTTATAAGTTGAGTTAGCTCATCTTTCACTTGTAAGAATAAACCGTCTACTTTATCGTCGTCTTTAAAAACTTGAGCTACCATGTCTAGATCTCGCTTAACGAACGAATCAATGCTTGTAGTAACCATTTTAATTGCAGCGGTCGCCATATCGTTTATATGGACTTTACTTTTAGTTTGATTGTTTTTAATATAGCGAGCAATGTCTGCAATATCTGATGACTGGTCACCAATACGCTCCATATCTGATATCATTTTTAGAGCCGAGGAAATAGTACGCAAATCGCTAGCAACAGGTTGCTGCTGTAGTAAAAGTTTCATACACAAGTTTTCGATATCACGCTCTTTTTGGTCAATTTCCGAATCAACCGCATAAACTTTTTCAATTTTTGCCTTGTCATACTCTGCAAGTGCCGACGCCGCATGGGAAATAGCATCTTCGCAAAGCGCACCCATGTTTATTAGCTCAGCGTTAAGCACCGCTAACTGTTCATCAAATTTATTTCTCATTATCCAAACCTCCCTGTTATATAATCCTCAGTTCTTTTATCTTGTGGCATAGAAAATATTTGTTCAGTATCATTTGTTTCAACGATTTCACCCAATAAGAAGAAAGATGTTTTATCAGAAATTCTTGCTGCTTGCTGCATGTTGTGAGTTACCATTATTATAGTATAATCCTTTTTTAATTTAACTGCAAGGTCTTCTATTTTAGAAGTTGAAATTGGGTCTAAAGCACTTGTTGGTTCGTCCATCAAAAGAACTTCTGGCTCTACTGCTAAGGCTCTAGCTATACATACTCTTTGCTGTTGACCGCCCGATAGACCCAATGCGCTTTTTTTAAGTCTATCCTTAACTTCGTCCCAAATAGCAGCATCATTTAAAGAACGTTCTACAATTTCGTCAAGTATGGCTTTTGAGCGTACCCCGTGTGTTCTAGGACCGAATGCTATGTTATCATAAACACTCATGGGAAAAGGATTCGGCTTTTGAAAAACCATTCCAACTCTTTTTCTTAGAAGAGTTGTATCGATATCTTTATAAATATCAACATTATCTAATAAAATCTTGCCAGTTATTTTGCAGTTTTCAATTAAGTCATTCATTCTATTAAGAGATTTTAAGAGCGTGGATTTTCCACAACCTGATGGACCTATAAAAGCGGTTATTTCGTTGGAATTTATATCTAAGTTTATGCCTTTAAGTGCTTCAAAATCACCATAATGTAAGCGTAAGTCTTCAATTTTAAATTTATTCATAATGTTATTTTCCTTTTTGTAATTTTTTTGCTATAAGTGAGGAGAGCATATTCATAATAACTACAAGAGCTAGTAAAACAACCGCTGTTGCGTAAGCTTGGTCTGTGTATAAGCCTTCAGAAAGAAGCGCGTACATATGAACTGAAAGTGTTCTTCCCGAACCCATAATATTTTCAGGAACGCCTGCCACTGTTCCTGCTGTATATATTAGTGCAGCTGTTTCGCCGACGATTCTTCCTACAGCTAAGATTATGCCCGCAAAAATACCAGGTACTGCCGAGGGCAAAACTATTTTAAACACTGTGCGAAGTTTTCCAGCACCTAATCCGAAACTACCTTCCCTGAAAATATCAGGTACTGACTTTAACGCTTCTTCAGTTGTCCTCATAATTAACGGTAATATCATAATCGAAAGTGTTAATGCACCGCCTAATAGTGAGTAGTCAAATTTCAAGGCAATGGTGAACATAAGAAATCCAAATAGTCCATAAACAATAGAAGGTATTCCAGACAGAGTTTCAGCTGTAATTCTAATAATGCCAACTAGTTTATTTCCCTTTTTTGCGTATTCAACTAAATAGATAGCTGAGCATATACCAATTGGTACTGCAAATAAAATAGATAAAAATGTAATGGTTATTGTGTTAATAATAGCCGGCATCATAGATACATTTTCGGTTGTGTATTTCCAAGAGAATAGTTCCGGCTTTAAATTCGGTATACCTTTAACAAGTATATATCCAACAACTATCAAAACGACACCGAGTGTTATAACTGCTGATAAAACGACTAGTATCATTAATATAAACGAGGAGGGACTTCTTTTATAACTTTTAAGTCTTTGTTTTAATGAGGTTTTATTTATAGGCTCCATTATTTTTCCCTCCTTTTAATCAAGGAAAAACACAGGTTAATGATTAATATAAAGACAAATAGCACAACTGCTGTAGCAATAAGTGCTTCACGGTGTAAGTCTGAGGCATATCCCATTTCCAAAACTATATTTGCAGTTAGTGTTCTTACTCCACTAGTAATGGACTCTGGCAAAATAGGTTGGTTTCCAGCGACATAAACCACAGCCATAGTTTCGCCTATAGCACGACCGATACCCAAAATTACACCTGCCATAATTCCTGATTTTGCTGCCGGCAGCATTACCTTGAATATACTTTTTTCGTGGGTTGCACCAAGGGCTAAAGCGCCTTCATAATAATTTTCTGGCACAGCATTAATTGCGGATTCAGCAACTCCGATGATAGTAGGTAAAATCATAATTCCCAAAAGAATTGACGCTGTAAGTATACCTTTACCGTTTGTTCCAAAAATTTGTTGCATTAGTGGAACGATAACGACAAGACCAAAAAAGCCATATACGATCGAGGGTATTCCTGCTAGAAGTTCTATTGCAGGCTTTACCACTTTATAAAGTTTTTTCGGGCAAAACTTTGACATGAAAACAGCACAAAGTATTCCGATAGGAACACCAATAATTATAGCACCTGCAGTAACATAAATCGAGCCAATTATCATTGGGAATATTCCGAATTGACCGTTTAAAGGTTTCCAAACCATTCCGCCTAAGAAATTAAACACACCTATTTTACCGATTGCAGGGACTCCATTTGCAAATAAAAACACACATATTAATCCAACTGCGACTATAGAAGTACAAGCCGCTAGGAAAAAAACGATTCGCATTGACTTTTCTTTAAAATTCTTCACTAAGGAAAATCCTCCTCTGACATTGTTAATAAACGCTTTTATCAGTCGGGATTTTTCCCGACTGATAAAGTATCATTATTAGTATTTTTTAAAAGCTTGTTTGTTCTCCGGTAAAGATTGCTTTTACTTGCTCAGAAGTAAGAGCGTTAAGAGTGTTTGCCTTGTTGAGTATAACAGCGATACCGTCCATAGCGATAGTTTGTGGAGAAACTCCTTTAGCAATTTCTGTTTGTGATAGTTCTCGTGAAGCCATTCCAATATCGCAGATACCTTCGATAGTTGAAGTTATTCCGGTGCTAGAATCGTTTTGTTGAATTTTAATTGATACATCCGGGTTAATTTTGTTGTAGCTTTCTTTTAGCACTTCCATAACCGGAGCTACTGAAGACGAGCCGGCAATTTTTATTTCTCCGCTTTTGCCTGTACCTTTGTAGTCGGCACCTTTATCTTTACTGATGTAGCCTTCTTTTTCAATAACTTCTTGACCTTGCTTACTTAATATAAACGAGATAAAGTCAGCGGATATTTCCGAAGAGGTACCTTTAGTAATTATGTTAAATGGTCTTGAGATTTTGTAAGTTTTGTTTTTCAAGTTTTCGACTGAAGGCTTAACGCCATCAATTTCAACTGCTTTAACTGTATCATTTAATGAGCCTAATGAAATATAGCCAATTGCGTTTTTGTTTCCTGCGATTGTCGTCATCATGACGGAAGTTGAATTTGTGATTTCTGCATTGACTGAAGTTTTATCGACTTTTTTGCCTGCCGAATCTTTTTCTTGGATTTCAAACAGTTCAATAAAAGCGCCTCGTGTACCAGAGCCTTCCTCACGAGAAACTATGCTAATGCTACCCGAATTAGCGGTTTTGCAACTAGCTAAAGTTACTATTGTTAATGCTGTTAATGTTAATATTGAAATAATTCTTTTCATTTATTTTACCTCTTTCTTTATGTTATGTTTAAAGTATAGAATAGCCACGTTAAAACTATAATCACAGTCAAGTTAAATCGGTGTTAAATATATTGCTATGAACTTATTTTAACACAAATATCATCATTTATAGCAATTAAAATTATTATCTATACAATAAAACAATATATAAGAATTGGTAAAGAAACTTTTGCATGTAGCAATAAAACGGGTTTTGTGGTTTAATAGTAGCAACTTACAAACACATTAATAAAAAAAGCGTTTCGCAACCTATTTTGTAGATTACGAAACGCTTTTTTGTTTTTATGGAAGATAATTTAAAGGATTTTTCTTGACACCATATTCAGTAACTTCA
>JAVWHI010000031.1:0-12083 GCA_036640155.1 Oscillospiraceae bacterium
GCCAATTCCAATAAAATGAATATGCTTTTTACCTTGTAAAATGTTTTTATTTTTCATTTGTTATAATTTCAGTAAAGCTGTTACTGATTTCCTCCTTGAAATTAATTTGTATATATATTATATTACAAAAATTTAAAAAAATAAACCGATTTAATAAATTATACATTGAATTAGCATTAATTAAATTGTATAATAAAAATGTTGAATTTATATGCTATTAAAATCGTATGAATTACATTTTGTATTTTAATTTAGTGAATAATTTCTTTATTCTTTGGCACAATCATTATAAGGAGGCACGATAGATATGAACATAACAGATATAAAAATCAGGAAGCTTTTACATGATGGAAGGCTTCGAGCTGTTGTATCAATAACTTTAGACAATGCAATTGCTGTACACGACATAAAGGTTATAGAAGGACCTGATAGACTTTTTGTCGCAATGCCAAGCAGAAGAGAAGAAAATGGAACATTTAGAGATATTGTTCACCCCATTTCAATAGATGGAAGACAATATATTGAAACTGAAATTTTAAGTGCATATGAGGCACATCTCAAAGCGAAAGAACTAGAAAATGAGCAAAATGAGCAAAGCGAACAAAATGAAAACAATGTCTAATATCAATTCTCACATATCACCCTTGAAATAAAATTCAAGGGTGATTTTATTTTTTACTTATATCCTCTTTTGAGCGTTATTTCAAATTTATCACCATGTGCCATTGGTGTTGAATCAACGCCGGTTGTGAGCATTTCACCTTTTTTTGTTATGCTCCACCATTCTTGATTAGCCTCGTTGACTAATCTGCCATTAGCAGAAGTGATAAACATTCCTAACTCTTCTTGCCTTACAGTAATAATTTTTTCTTTTATGAGAGCGTTACCTAAAAATTCTTCATCAGTTTCTATTTTAAAAGTTTTCTTTTCAGTAGGTGAAATGCAAACTTCTACTGTTATTTTTTTAAAACCAGGCTGTGTTTTTGTTTTGGAATAAACTACAGAAAATACCACAACCCCTATCATAACAAGTAGTAATGATAAAATAATAATGATGCCTTTTTTGTTTTTTGAAATAGTCATAAAATATCTCTCCTAATTTTTTATTATAAGGTGTGAAGTGCTAAAGTTACTTATTTAGTTTTTCATTTGCTTTTGTAATGAATTTTTCTTTATTTAAAATAAACCGTATATGCACACCTTCGCCTATTAGCTCTTTTTCATCATATGCTTTTACTTTAAATTTAATTTCTCTATTATTCACTTCGATTATTTCGCTAACTGCTTTAACTTGCATATTAAGTGGTGTTGCACAAAGATGTGTTGTTTGAATGCTCGTCCCAACTGAAGTAAAGCCCTCTTCTAAAAATTGTGCTAGACAGTTTGAGCTTGCCTGCTCCATTAGCGCTACCATAATTGGAGTTGCTAAAACCGGAACATCTCCGCTTTTTAGTTGTGTTGCTAACATTTGTTCATTAACTTTAGTGTTTACTTCAAATGTTGTGCCAATAATTACATTCATATTTATAATCAGTCCTTTACTGTAATAATTATTTGCTTACAAATTCATCAACAAATTTTGAAGTCTTAATAGGCTCACCATTTATGGAGTTTGATGTGAAAATGGATATTTTATTTTTAGCTCTAGTTATTCCAACATAAAATAAACGTGATTCATTTTCTATTAGGCTATCATTTCCCTCGAGTTTAGCATCAATTGCATCAGATGATGGCAAAATATTTTGTATCATATCCACTAAAATAACTTCGTCAAATTCCAACCCTTTTGCTGAGTGAATTGTTGATAACCAGACTTTTGAATTGTTATCATATTTATTTTCCTGCTGCATAACATTTTGTAAAAAGTCCAATCTATTCAAAAAATCAACTATGTTTTTGTTTGCGGTAGCTATACTTTTTAACACATTAAGTTTTTGCATTGCACTTATTCCAAACTGCGTATGCAATCCAAATTTTGAAACGATGTAGTTTTTATAGCCAATCTTATTTTCAATACAACGCAGTGCGTCTATTGCGTTCATTTTAACAAGCTTTTTAAAATTAATAGCAAGTTGTGTTGTAACGAACTCCTTTCTATCACTCAACGCATTAAAAGATAAAATGCACTCGAAAATAGAATTATAATGCGAATACGTTTTTTCTACATATTCATATATAGCTCTTGTAATGCCAATTTTAAAGTAGATTTGCTTAAATGCACTAAAATCCGACGAATCAAATGCAAAACTAAATATTGCTCTTATGTCACGCATAAGCATTGAACCAAAAAAATCTTTATTATTATCTTTTATGTAAAAGTCAATATCTTCTTGTAGTAGTTTATCAATTATTGCTACTGAACTATCATTATTTCGGTAAAGAATAGCAACAACGTCATTGTCATTTTTATCATTAATTAGCTTTATTATTTTATCATATTGTTCTATAAAATCATTAAGCCGAATTGTTTTAATTGAAGAAGTTCTATTATTATTACAATACATTTCTTTTTGATAACGCATTTTATTGCGTTTTATAAAGCGGTTTGCTTTTATAACTATATCTGAATTTGAACGATAATTTTGTTCTAATTTTAGTAGAACAGCATCTTCATAATAATCACTAAATTTTAAAAGTGCTTGCGGATATGCACCCAAAAAAGAATAAACCGTTTGGTCTTCATCGCCCACCATAAAAACAATAGATTCTCGGGAAATAATTTTTATTATTTCATGTTGAATTTTTGTTGTATCTTGTGCTTCATCTATATTTATATATTGATATTTCTTTGTATAAAAACTTAAAATGTCGGGAAAATTGCGAAGAATATGAAGTGAAATAGATAACATATCATCAAAATCAATAAGTGAATGTTGCTTTTTAAAGTCTTCATATTTATTAAACAATTCATAAAAATTCGGCACTTCATATTTTTGATTTTTGTAGTCATCTTCTGTAAACATCATGTTTTTAGAATATGAGATTTGCCTATTAATATATTCGAGTGAATCGTCAGTTAAAAAGTCGCCGTTTAATTGCTTATAAATATTTCTAATGGTCTGTTTTGAAAAAGTACCATTATTAATAGTTGAAATTAATTTAGGCATTGTTCGGTGATAACAACTAGCAAAACGTTTCATAAGTCTAAAACAAAAGCTATGAATAGTTAAAATTTCGACATTTTTAATAATAGCAAATGGGAAAAGTAAACTAAAACGTTTTTTAATATCGCTTACAGTCTCACGACTAAATGTTAAAACTAAAATTTTCTTAGCGTCAACCTTGTGCTTGAATATTAAATTTGCAACTCGAGCAACCAAAACGGTTGTTTTCCCAGAGCCTGGAACTGCGAGCAGCAAACAATTATTATTAATTTCTTCAACCGCAATTGCTTGATTGTTATTAAGCGATATAAAAAAATTATCATTTAAATAATTTTGTATGCTCAATTAAACAACCTCCAAAAAATCAATTAGCTTTTCTAATAATTGAGCCTGGTAAAACTGTGTTTTCACACGGAATTGAAACACTCATTAAAGCGTGTGGTGCCTCATTAATTTCAGTTCCAAATTCATCGTAGATAGCATTAATTTTCATTTCAAACGACTTAGACTTAGGCTGTAAAATTTCCACAACATCATTTACACAGAACTTGTTTTTTTGCGTACAATAAAGCATACCATCTTTAGAGCTATTAACGATTGCAATAACATCGTATTGTCTTATATAGCCACCATTTTCATAAAACTGAGTGGGGGTATCAATGTAAAAGCCAGTCGAATATTGTCTATGACTTACTTTTTGCACTTCCTCTAAAAGCCACGGGTCAACGACAAAATCATCTGGGCTTTTAACAAACTGGTCCACTGCATTTCTATAGGCATTTGTTATTACTGCAACATAATATGACGATTTTGAACGTCCTTCGATTTTAAAACTAGTAACGCCTGCTTGAGCTAGTTTATCAATATATTCAATCATACACATATCTTTTGCATTGAGTATATAAGAACCATGTTCGTCCTCAAAAATAGGGAAAAATTCATTTGGGCGTTTTTCTTCAACTAAATGATAACCCCATCTGCAAGGTTGAGCGCACTCGCCCCTATTAGCATCTCTTCCGGTTAAATAGTTTGATAGTAGGCATCTTCCGGAAAATGAAACGCACATTGCACCATGTACAAACACTTCTATATCCATGTCTTTTGGCACTTTATCACGTATTTGTGAAATTTCAGCTAGTGAAAGTTCTCGTGCTAAAACAATTCTTTTAGCACCCATATCGTAAAAAGCTTGCGCTGTTGCATAGTTGACAATTCCTGCTTGTGTTGAAATATGCACTTCCATATTCGGTGTATATTTTTTTATAAGCGATAAAACTCCAATGTCACTTGCAATTACAGCATCAATTCCAACACTTTGTACAAATTTTAAATATTCCGGTAACTTTTCAATTTCATCATTACGAGGTAAAGTGTTGCAAGTTAAGTATATTTTAACGTTATTATCATGTGCGAGTTTTACTGCTTTTTCTAAATCTTCATTAGAAAAATTAGCAGCGCCTGCTCGCATTCCAAACTCTTTTCCAGCAAGATAGACAGCATCAGCTCCAAAAGTTATTGCACTGGCAAGTCTTTCAAGGTCTCCTGCTGGAGATAGTACTTCTAGTTTATCAAAATTTGTCAATTAATCAATCCTCTAATTTTATCTTAATTTTGCTTTGCGTAAATTAATATTATGCTGATTTAAATTTTTAGCATAGAAAAATTCACGTGTTTTAATGTTTGTACAAAAGTAATAATAGTCACTTGTTGCAGGCTCTAGAGTAGCTATAATAGCATCAATTCCTGGGTTACATATAGGTCCCGGAGGAAGACCAATTCCTTGATAAGTATTATACTTGTTAACCATTTCCATGTTAACTACTTCCATATCGCTCATAATTTTTTCCGCATATTTTCTCGTTGGGTCTGCTTGCAACTTTGGAAATTCACTTGCATTATTTAAACGATTGCGATATACAGATGAAACCATCTTCATTTGTTCTGCAACTCCAGCCTCTGCTTGAACAATAGCCGCAAAATTAATAAGTTCATCTAATGAATAACCTGAAGCGACAATTTGTTCTTTATGTGCATCGATTACTTTAGTTTGAAAATTATCGAGAATTTTTTTCGCTACATTTGCCGGATTGTCTCCAATAAAAAACTCGTAAGTATCAGGGAAAACGAAGCCTTCCATTTTATAAAACTTCATGTCGTTAGTCGAAACATCTTTTAAAAATGGAACATTAAATTCGGTTTCATTTATAATTTTTATAAATTTCTTAGCATCACAAACTTTTTTATCCTCTAACTCTTTTGCAATTTGGTCTAGTGTATAACCCTCAGGGAAAGTCACTTTAGCAGTTTGCTTTGAATCATACTTTGATAACTCATCTAATAATATTTCATAAGACATATTTTGTGTAAGTTCAGTATAAATACCGGGGTAAATAGTTTTTTGCTGTTTTGATAACTTGTAATACACCTTAAATAAAAATTCAGATTTAATATATCCTTTTTCTTTTAGTACTGTTGCAGCACTGTTCACGCCGGCTCCTTTTTCAATTTCCACAGTCACAGAAGTTCTAGGCTTGTTAAATCCAAAAATATCTTGTGCTGCAAACATTATTCCAACTGATAAAAGTACAGCAATTGCAATAATAATAATGCCGATTAAAAGTACTTTTATCCATGATTTCATACGTTTTTTTTCTGGTTTTATTGATTTTAAATCTAAGTCTTCAAAATCGTAGTCTGGTATTTCGTTTTCATAATTAAGTGAAAATGTATTTGCACTTTTTTGACTTTGTTCTTTACCTTTAAATTTTGGCAGGACTTCGTCGTTATTTTCGCCGTTTTCCTCAGCACTTTGTTTATTTTGGGTAGTGTCATCACTTGTGTTTTCCTGGTCGTTTATTTTTTCTTCTTCATTATTATTCAATTTTCGTTCCCCCTGACGGTTATCGTATATTTTTCTGTGATTATATAATTGACAGCAATATCATATCTGCCATGTGGCAACTTTGAGTCTATGCAGTTATTATAGCATATTCCAATCTTAATTCCAACAAATTCCGACAAAAATCTGTCATAAAATCCTTTACCAAAACCAATTCTATAACCCATAGGGTCGAATGAAAATCCTGGCACAATACAAACTGCATCATAATATTCGGATATCTTTTTACATGTATTAATATTAGGCTCTAAAAGTCCATATGTTTGTTGCGACAAATCATCAAATGAAGTAATTTGATAAAACGCCATTTTCCCGTTTTTATCTAAACATTTTGGTACTGCAACTACTTTTTTATCAAGTAAAGCTTGCTTAATTATTTTTATTGTATCGACTTCAATATTTGTTGATACAAATGTAAAAATAGTTTTTGCATTCTTGTAACTATCACAGTTAATAAATTTTAAATAGATTTCATTGTCACTAACAAGCTTAGCCGATGATTTCATGTTAGCACGAATGCCTTTATATTTTTCACGGAGGGCTTTTTTAACTTCTCTAATATCGCTTTTAATTATTCTTTCCATATGATTGATTCCTTTAAAAGTTGTGAACGGTTTTTACCACATAATAATTCAATTAAAGCAAATGCAAATTTGCTTGCTGTGCCAGCACCTCGTGAAGTTATTATGTTGTTAGAAATTTGAACATCTTCTTGTGTTACACTCGCCCCAAAAAGTTCATCTTCAAAGCCATAAAAGCAAGTAGCTTTAATCCCATTTAATAAGCCTAAATGACCTAGTATAGACGGTGCAGCGCAAATTGCAGCAATGTATTTGTTGTTTTTATAACAATAATTAATAGCATTTATAACTTCAGGTGACTTTTCAAGATTAATAGTTCCCGGCATTCCGCCCGGCAAAACAATCATCTCAAGTTTACTTAAATCCACTTCACTAGAATCAATATCAGTAACTACTGGAATCTTGTGTGAACCTGTAACAATTCTTGCTCCAACTCCAACAGTTAATACCTGTAGTCCATCACATCTTCTTAAAAAATCTACAACTGTTAATGCCTCAACTTCTTCAAATCCATTTGCAAGATAAACGCAAATCATATTTGCAATCACTT
Organism: Oscillospiraceae bacterium; assembly: GCA_036640155.1. GTDB lineage: Bacteria > Bacillota > Clostridia > Oscillospirales > Ruminococcaceae > JAVWHI01. Next base: position 7,135 of record JAVWHI010000031.1, read on the forward strand.
CCTCACTTTATTTAATCAAGCATCAAATTCATATAACATGGCGGTTTACTGTCTGTAAAGGTGTTTAACTTTACAGCATTATTTAATAACTTAGCCATTCCATATGGTTTCAAATCAGTGTTTTTGTTTATAATATTTTTAAAAGATATTTTTTCCACATCAAACTTTAAAAAAAGTGATGGTAAAATCTTATCTATATTTTCGTATTTAATTGAAGATTCTATAACTTCAAACTGGTTATTGTTTTTAAAGCCTAAAACATATTCGTCATTAACAGAATAAGCATTAATATCATACATTGCATTAGATTTACAAATGAAGTCATTGTATTTTTTATCTAAACTTGCATAAAAATTTAAGTCATTTAAAAAGCATGTTCTTTTAGAAAAAAAGTCAAGTTCTGATAATTTTTTGACGTCATAAAGAGGAGATAAACCGTCTAATTTCGGACGTTTATAGGATTTATAAGCATTAAAAAAAGCTGTAGTATACCCTAATTTAGAATACATTTTGAAAAGCTCGCTACTTTGTGGGATAAGAATCATTAGGTCTTTATTTTTGTCAGTGGCAATAGTTGACGCATTTTGTTCAAGACTTCGCATAAATCCATTTGAACGAAATTGTTTTAGTGTAGCAACTGCATAAATATACATAGCTTTATTTATTATTCCATTATAAAACACATCACATTCAAGCATAAAAAGCATACTAACTGGACGATTATTAACATAGTATGCAAGACATGAAGTAGTAGAAAAGCAGTTTTCAAAAAAAGAATTAATAAATTCGTCGTTATCAGAAAAAGCTTCTTTCCAAATTTGTTTTAGTGATGAAATATCTTTATATTGAGGACTCATAATTAAATTATTCATTTTTTAGTTTTGCTCCAAATTTGGGTAATAATATTTCAGGCAAGTATGATAATTTTGCTTTTCTTAACCCTTCAAAACCCAAATCCTCTTCCCTGTTAACATATTTATATTTACTTGCAAAATGATTTAAAAATTCTTGGTTAATTGTCGGATATGCACCAACCACTTCAGAAAATGCTTTTTCAATATGAACGACATACGTTTGTGAATTTAATGGCTCGCCTATTGAAAAAGCGACAATGTCGCCATCAACACGCAAAAGTCCACCATCAAACCCCAACTCTTCAAATAATTCGAGCGCACGTTTAGTAACATTGCACTCTTTTTTAGCAGAAACTGATTTATTGCAATTTGTTTGCTGGCACCACTTAACGCTCATTAAGTAACATTCCTGCTTATTTTTTGAAGTTATTGGTTCAAATGACCAATTGCTTTCTTTGAATCGATTAATAAAATTTCTTTTAGCATGAAGTTTTTTACCTTTTAGAGTTATTAAAGTATGTGTTAGATAAACATAATCGTAATTTTTTCTGTCATCAATAAATTCAATTATATCAGCAAATTTATTTTCAAGTAAAAGTCTTGCTTGAGGCTCAATACCACTCATTAAAAATGGTATATTAGCTTCTTTTGCGTAATCAATTAATTTTTGCAAAACTTTGCAGATATCGCCTTCACCTGCAGGACATAAAAAAGTTTTAACTCCATTATCCTCAACCATTGCAACAAAAAATCCGTCAACATTACAAACCTTGATTTTAAACATCGTTTTCCAAATCATATAATTAGCAAATGAATGGTCACACGACATATAATCGCTCTTTTTTAATGCCTCATTTATCCATTCTTTATCACTTAATTCTATATCCTTAAATTCAAGCATCTAATTGAGTACCTCTAAAACTTTCAGTAAAATTTTCTTATTAATATCTAAAATAGGCAGCGGACTTTCGTTATTAGAACAGGAAATAATTGACCAGTCCCCTTTTTTTGCAGCAAATTTTGCAGCCACAGCACATTTTTGCATGTACTGCATATTGCTTTCATGGATATCTTTTTTTGTTTCATCGCCATTATAACGTGAACTTATGAGCTTGTTTGCAACATTACGTGACATATCTAAAAAAATCACTTTATCAGGTCGTGGAAGTTCTAATTTATTAAACTCATAGTCTTCTAACCATGTTAGAAAATCACTCCACTGACTTTCATCGAGTTTTTCCATTTGATGAATCGCATTAGAACTAACATATCTGCTAGCAATTATAGTATAACCATTTAGATAATCATTTTGCCAATACATTTTATAACTTGCGTATCTATCTACAGCATAAAAACTTGATGCTGCATAAGGATTAACTTCATTCGCATCTGCTGAAAAGTCTCCATTAAGATACATTTTAACTAATGCGGATGACGGTTTATCATAATCAGGGAATGAAATTAGACGAACTTTTTTGTTAAGTTTATAAAGTTCGTCAAAAATCATCTGCGCTTGCGTGGATTTTCCACAGCCATCAAGTCCGTCTATTACAATTAACTTTCCATTCATTATTATACCCTTTTCTTCTAAAAAATAGCATGTTTTATTTATTGTGAATTTTACTATAAAATAACTTCATTTCTTCTTGTTTGCCGCAACTCATTTTGCCCTCTGAGCATTTTGAATGGTAGCAATCAGGACCGGCGTTAGCAAATAGTAGAGGTGCAACCTCGCAAACTAGTTTTAGCATTTCATCTGCGACCGCTTTTATTTCCCACTGCGCTCTATTACAGCAACGGTGTTTGAAAAAATTAAGCAAGCTGCGTGCATTCATAGTAACAATCATCTGCGTGTCACACGCATTAGGTAAAACAAACCTAGCATCTTCTATAGCTTTTTTTTCGGCTTTTTTTTCTGCGTCTTTTTCATTATCACCATTTTTAATATAAACTTCGTAATAGTTTTTCGTAAGAATATCTGCAAGTGAATTATATGATTTTAGTGCATCGTCCATTGACTTTTTAAAAATGACAGATGCCTCTTTATTATTTTCAATTTCGGGTGGTGTAACGAATGTAAAGTTATCAAGCTTTACATATCTCTGGCTTTGAACACTGTATGAAGCAATTCTATGCCTTGTAATTTGAGCCAAAAAAGCCCTGGAAACGCCATCAATTCCAAAAGTGAACGAGCAATGTTCAATTGGACTTTCGTGTCCGATTGTTGAGAGCATTTTAACAAAACTTTCAGTTTTTTCAGGGGTAAGTCCATCAAAAAGTTCATCAATAGACGTGCTAGCGTAACACAGTTTTGCGGCACACGCAATTATTTTTTCTGGATTAGGAGTGTGAGAGATAAGTTTTACATTCATTTTACATATCATTCCTTAAAATAAATTTATAAGATGCTTGTCCAAATTAAAATGGAAAAGTAACTTTATTTTTAGCCATGGGGATTTCTCCCCATAGCTATGTAATTATTATAACCGACCGGGATTGTGCTAAAAGCTATACTTATTTGCAACTATTTTCATCACAGTTACAGTCATCTAGTTTTGGCGGAAAGAACTGATTAACAGGGAATTTTATCTTTTTAAACACTTCGCAAGGGTCATCGTTAGTTGATATACATTCTTTATCAGGAATGCAATAATCGTAGATAGGAATCATCATTTGAACTTCTCTTTCAAGTTGTGCAATCGAAAACAGTCCAACGCTTATGCAAACAATTTTTTTCGGTATAATGCAATCGAATTGGTCATCAAAACGTTGCTCAATTGAAGGTGGACACGTAAAATTAATTTGAGTAACATGTTCAGGTTTATCACAGAACTTGCAAGATAAAACTACTGGCGGTGCAACGTTTATAGTTGCTTTTGGAATATTTTCATCGAAGCAGCAGCATGAATCAATTGGTGCTATGATATTTGATTGAGAATCAAATGTTCTTACACTTCCTTCGCTACCATAAAGAATAACTTTTTTGCAAAAAGTGCTAATTCCTTCAACCTTAGTAGCAGGTGTCATAGGTGCAATAACCGCATCAAGAGTTACAAGAAAGTAAAATGTCATATCAACTGAATAAAATCCATTGTTAAATGGGACCGATTCAACATCCATAAGTACTGTTTGAACTTGAACGCATTTGCATTTTACACTTAATGCACGGTCAATTATTGCCTGATTTGCCGGAGTAAAATTCACTTGCAAATCTTCAAGGCAGTCTTTATCTGTGCAAGAATCGTAAATTCTGCCTGCATTAATGCAAACCGCGTCTTTAAATCCATTTGAACTGTTATTTTGCTGTGACGCAAATTTTGTATCTGCCATATATATCCTCCTAAAAAATGTATTAAAGCATTCGCCTCATTACATATTATGAGAAATATGAAATTTCGTGACCGAAAAATCTAATATTACGTGGATTTACGTAATATTTTTAATTTTAAGGGTATAACAGATAAATTTAAATGCGTATTTACTACTAAGAAGTTATTATGATTTTTTAAGCTTTGCAAAGTTAGCCATTATTTTTTTAGTGCCAACTTTATCAAAAGAAATTTCAACTAAGTTATCGTTTGCAATTGGCATAATTGAAACTACTAGCCCAGTACCAAATATTTTATGATTAACTTTATCGCCTACAGCAAAATCTAGGCTAACAACATCAGCTTGAGGTTTAATACCGACACCGGTCATTTCCTTTGTGATTACAGGTGGCTCTTTTACTCTTGTAGGGGCAAAACCACGGTTTATTTTGCTGTTGATTGTGTCATCAACATAGTTTGTAAGCTCAAACGGAATTTCATTAATAAATCGAGACGGTTTATTGCGTGACGTGCTACCAAACAACATACGTTGTTCACAGTTTGTAATGTACAAATTTTCTTTTGCACGAGTTAAGGCAACATATGCAAGACGTCTTTCTTCTTCTAGTTCAGCATCACTGGAAATCGAACGAAAGCTCGGGAATATTCCCTCTTCCATACCAATTATAAACACGCTTTTAAATTCCAACCCTTTTGCTGAGTGCATTGTCATCATAATAACACTATCGTCAGCACTGTTAAGACTATCTAAATCAGTGTAAAGTGA
>JAVWHI010000032.1:0-12015 GCA_036640155.1 Oscillospiraceae bacterium
TTAGGTCAATACATGGGTGGGCCTATGTATTATATGAATAAAGCATGTAAAAATAAATGGCTGGGTACCGCTTTTTGCATACTTTGTCTTATTTCAAGTTTCGGTATTGGAAACATGGTGCAGTCAAATACAGTATCTCAGTCAATTAATAGCATTTTTAGCAGACTAAAAATATATATTGACATTAAGCCTATTATAATCATTATCGCCTTAATAGTTGGCTACATTACGCTCGGAGGCATTAAAAGAATTGCAAAAGCAACGCAAGCTATAGTTCCTGCAATGGCACTTTTTTATATATTCGGTTGCATTTTTATAATTATTATAAACATAAAAGATTTACCTTACGCTTTTTCTTATATAATAAAAAGTGCATTCAATATAAAAAGTGCAGGTGGTGGTGTTTGTGGATTTGCTATATCAAAAGCCATTAAAGTCGGCTTTACTAGAGGCGTGTTTACTAACGAGGCCGGCTTAGGCTCTGCTCCTATTGCACACGCTGCTGCTCAAACAGATCACCCTGCACGTCAAGGACTATGGGGGATTTTTGAAGTTTTCTTTGATACAATTATAATGTGTACATTAACAGGACTTGTAATAGTTATTTCAAAAAGTTATGATTGTGGTCTTGCAGGCGCTGATATGACTTTTTTTGCATTTGGAAAATATTTGGGGGATTTTGCTTACTTTTTTATTGCAATATCCACAATATTTTTTGCGGTATCTACAATTATAGGTTGGGGATATTATGGGCAAACTTGCATTCGTTTTTTATCTAAAAGTAAAGCCGCTATGCTGTCTTATAAACTTATTTACATAATTGTCATTTACATTGGTGCAGTAATTGAAGCGGATCTAGTTTGGGGACTTTCTGACCTTTTTAACAGTCTTATGATGATTCCAAACTTGTTTGCAATTTTAATGTTAGCTGATGAAGTTAAAAACATCACAAAAGATTTTGAACATAAGATAAAGAAAAAAGAACTGTGATTTTGCTTATTTTTTAAGCAAAATTAACCAAATATTATTATAAAATAGAGCAATCAAGACTAATATGGCGAAAATCAACGCAAATTAAATATATTTTTAGTTTTTAAGCTGTTTTAATCATTAATAGAAGAATATATAGAATTTTAACTATTGAGAAATATCGATAAAAATGTTATAGTTGTATTTGTTAGAAAAACATATGTGTTTGGGTGGTGAACTTATGAGTGATAAACAACAACTAGTGTTAGTTGATGCAAAGGTTTTACCTGAAGTTTTTAAAAAAGTACTACTTGCAAAAACCTATATATCAAAAGATACAGCAAAAAGTTCAACTGATGCTTGTAAACTTGCAGATTTATCACGCAGTGCCTTCTATAAATACAAAGACAGCATATATTTTTATGAAGAAAAAGATTTTAAAAAAACTTTAACTCTTTATCTTCGATTAAGTGATGAGCCTGGCGTTTTATCAAGTGTTCTTTCAAAATTATATGAAATAAAAGCAAATATTCTAACTGTAAATCAAAATATTGCCGTAAACCGAGTAGCAGTTGTTACCATTTCATTTCTGCTTGACGACAATAGCTTTGACATAGAACCAGTTTTAGAAAGAATAGCACAAATAAATGGTGTTGTTAGAGTGAAAAAAATTTAAGTTGAAAATAAGGGGATAAATTATGACTAAGATTGCAGTATTAGGTCACGGAGTAGTCGGCTCAGGCGTAGTTGAAGTAATATCAAGCAATAAAGCCAGCATTACTAAGCGTGCCGGTCAAGAAATTGAAGTGAAAAAGATTTTGGATTTACGTGAATTTCCCGAAACTTTATATGCCGATAAATTTACAAAAGACTTTAATGAAATTTTAAACGATGATGAAATAACAATTGTTGCTGAAGCAATGGGCGGTATATCTCCGGCGTTTGAATTTGCAACTGCATGTTTAAATCACAAAAAAAGCTTTGTAACTTCTAATAAAGAACTAGTTGCTTCTTGTGGTGATAAACTTCTAAAGCTTGCAAAGAAAAACAATGTCAACTTCTTTTTTGAAGCATCAGTAGGTGGCGGTATTCCGATAATTCGCCCAATGCACCTTTGTCTTGCAGCTAACGAAATTGATGAAATTGCTGGAATTTTAAATGGTACAACAAATTTTATATTAACTAAAATGATAAAAGAACAAATGGATTTTAATACTGCTTTAAAACTTGCTCAAGATTTAGGATATGCAGAAAGAAACCCATCAGCAGACGTAGAAGGTCTTGATGCTTGCCGCAAAATTTGCATTTTAGCCTCACTTGCTTTTGGACGTCACGTTCACCCTGAAAATGTTAAAACCGAAGGCATTACTTCAATTACTCTAGAAGATGTAGAATATGCTCAAAATTGGGGCGGCGTTATAAAACTTATAGGTCGTGCAAAACGTGCAGAAAATAATAAGATTTTGTGTATGGTGCATCCGGCATTTATATCAAAAGATAGTCAATTAGCAGGAATCGACGATGTTTTTAATGGTGTGCTTGTTCGTGGCAACGCAACTGGCGACGTCGTTTTTTATGGAAAAGGTGCTGGAAAACTTCCGACTGCAAGTGCAGTTGTTGCTGATATTATTGACATTGCAAAATCTTCCTCAACAAGTCAATCGTTGACCTGGGATGAATGCGACGAAAACATTGTCGCTCCATATGAAGAGTGCATTACTCCTTTTTACCTTAGAGTAACTACTCCTAGCCCACAAAAAGCGAAAGCTCACATCAAAAACGCATTTAGTGAAGTTAGATATCTTTCAAGGAAAAACCAACCAGAAAACGAATTTGCATTTATTTGCGACGAAATGTCAGAAAAACAATTGCAAAAAAATATAGAAAGACTTGCAAGCCACAAGATTTCAAAAATATCTTTTATAAGACTTGTTAATTATTAATATATGATTGATGTAAAAATTCCTGCTACTAGTGCAAATTTAGGCGCCGGTTTTGACAGCTTAGGACTTTGCTTAAATCTTTATAATTACATAAGTCTTGAACAAAGTGATACTATTGATATTACTTCTGAAGACGATTTTTTAATTCCAAAAGACAAAACGAATCTTGTTTATCAATCCGTTAAAAGGCTTTATGATATATGTGGAAAAACACTTTATGGATTAAAGCTTGTACAAAAGAGCAATATACCACTAACTCGTGGACTTGGTAGTAGTTCTGCTTGCATTGTAGGTGGACTAATAGGTGCTAACGAAATGCTAGGCAATCCTTTTTTGGTTGATGATTTAGTTAATATTGCTTCAAGCATTGAAGGACATCCTGATAATACAACGCCTGCTTTAATCGGTGGAATTGTTACTTCCGTGCTAGAAAACGATAAAGTTTTTTGGGTCAAACAGAAAGTCGAAAACTCATTGCGGTTTGTTGCAGTAATTCCGGACTTTCAGCTCAAAACAGAAGAAATGCGTGAGTGTTTACCCAAACGAATAGACCATACTGACGCTAGATTTAATCTTTCACGTGCAGCTTTGTTTTCCGCTTCCCTTCTTCAAGGAAAATACGAAAATCTAAAAATTGCTGTCGAGGATAAATTGCATCAGCCTTATCGTCTGCCACTAATTAAAAACGCAGATGATGTTTTTAATACTGCCTACCAAAACGGTGCATACGCTGTTTTTTTAAGCGGTGCCGGTCCTACAATGATTTCAATTATAAATGAATATAATACCGATTTTATTTTAAAAATGCGTAAAAAGCTTAATTTGATTGGGCTTAATGCATGGCAAGTTGTAGACCTTTACATCGATAATGAAGGTGCAAAAATTACAAAAATATCGTAAATTTTAATATTGAAAGGATAGATACTATGGGACTTATAGTTCAAAAATTTGGAGGAAGTTCAGTTGCAAATACCCAAAAGCTTTTTAATGTTGCTCAAATTGTAACTGAGACACATTCTAAAGGAAATAGCGTAGTTGTTGTAGTTTCAGCACAAGGAGATACAACCGACGACTTAATTGAAAAAGCAGCTCAAATAAACACAAAACCATCAAAAAGAGAAATGGATGTTTTGCTTTCAAGTGGAGAGCAAATTTCAATGTCATTACTTGCAATGGCAATTGAAAAGCTCGGCTTCCCTGTTGTTTCATTAACAGGTTGGCAAGCAGGATTTATAACGCATTCAAACCACGGTAGTGCAAGGATTATTCGCATTAATAGTGATAGACTACGTCATGAGCTTGATAAAAACAACATTGTAATTGTTGCAGGTTTTCAAGGCATCAATCGTTTTGATGATATTACAACATTAGGACGTGGTGGCTCTGATACAAGTGCAGTTGCATTAGCAGCAGAACTTAAAGCGGATTTGTGCCAAATTTATACCGATGTCGATGGTGTTTACACTGCCGACCCACGTATTGTTAAAAACGCTGTTAAACTTGATGAAATAACTTTTGATGAAATGCTTGAGTTAGCATCACTAGGCGCAAATGTTTTGCATAACCGTTCAGTTGAAATGGCAAAAAAATATCACGTGAATATGGAAGTTCTTTCTAGCTTGGAAAGAAAACCAGGTACAATAGTTAAGGAGGCAATTAAAATGGAAAAATTATGCAAGAATTTCAATTATAGGCTTAGCAGATGCACCGGGTATCGCATTTAAAATCTTCTCAGAGCTTGCAAAGAAAAACATAAATGTTGACATTATTTTGCAGTCAATCGGAAGAAGTAATACAAAAGACATAAGCTTTACAGTGCCAATGAGCGAAAGAGAGCTTGCTGTTGAAGTTATAGAGGCAAATAAAGACCGTTTTGCTTTTCAGGCGGTTGAATCTAACGACGATGTTGTAAAAGTTTCAATAGTGGGTGCCGGAATGCAGTCTAATCCAGGTGTTGCTGCAAAAATGTTTGAAGCATTATATGAAGCTAACATCAATATACAAATGATTTCAACAAGTGAAATAAAAATTTCTGTTTTAATAGACCGTCAATATGCAAACAAAGCAGTAAATGCAGTTCATGATGCGTTTGACTTTGCTGTAAACAATTAATTTATTTTTATAAAAACGCCCTAATCATTTATTGATTGGGGCATTTTTATAAACGTTTTTACCTTTACAATCGTATTATATATGACAAAAGGAGGGGAAGTAATATGCAGCAAACTTTATTGCGTACGAATAAAGAGATAAGCGAAATTTATTATCGGCATATCAACACAGTTTATCGTGTTTGCTTTATGTATGTTAAAAATCAATATGACACAGAAGATATGGTGCAGACAACATTTATCAAGCTTATGAAATCAAATAAGTCTTTTGATAACATTGAACACGAAAAAGCTTGGCTTATTGTTACTGCTTCAAACACATGTAAAGACTTTTTAAAGCACTCTTCTCGCAAAAACATAGCAATTGACGATATGTCAGAAATTGCTAACGAACCATCATTTGAAATAGACGAAACCATAAAGCTTATCTTATCTTTACCGGAAAAAATAAAAGAAACTATTTATATGTATTATTATGAGGGTTATAAGTCTTTTGAAATTGCAAAGTTACTTAAAAAGAACGAATCCACCATTCGAGGATACCTACATAAAGGAAGAGAGCTTCTTAGGATACAGTTAGGAGGAAATTTTTATGAAAAATAATGATTTTATTAACTCGTTAAATGAAATTAAACCAAATGATACACAAAAAGAAAAAATGCTTGAAAATATTTTTTCTAAAGCGGAAAATGAACGTGAAATAATAAAAGAAAAGCCAAAATGGTTTTATACTAAAAGAATTGTACCTGCTTTTGCAATGTTGCTGGTAATTGGACTAACTGGAACTGCATATTTTCACAGCACGAATAAAAATAGCATGAAAAACATGCCGCCCGAAACTAATGCAAGTCAAAGTGATGAAACCAATAATGAAAACCAAAGTAGCAATGCTGTTACAGGTGAAAACGAAACGAACGATATATACCCAAACCACGAAAATCCTACAATTTCTATCGGTAGCGGTGATAGTGTGAGTTCAAATACAATAGTTTCTTCACCAAAACAAGAAAATAATTTTACCTATAACAACGCTAATTTTATTATATTATCAAAAGAGGAGTCAAGCAAAATAAATATTCCAACTGAATGCGAAAAAAACGACTGTGGCACTAAAATTGGAACTATTAGCAAAAGTGTTGATAAAACTCTTATTGGTTGCAATTTATATAAATATAAAAATCTTAATGCTCAAGGTATTTTAGTTGTAGAAAGAAACAACAAATTTGAACTTTTTATATTTTATGGATTTACAGCATATAACGAAAATCATGATGTTGATGCGAATAATTATTTAGAAATGTTCGGTATTTTTTCTGCTAATGATATAAAAAAAATTGAAATTACAGAATTTGACGATCAAGATATAGTTGCCAACAATACTATTACAGACACAAATACTATTAAAAAATATTATGATTTTTATTCTGTTATTAAAGATTCAAGTAAAGAATATTTTCAAGCTCTATCTTCAACATCAAAAAAGCCTGATTTATCAAGTGCTTTTACTAACGGTGAAGGGGGCGTGTCACCAGGCTATGAGGGAAGTGCCGCCAATAAACTAAGCAATCAAAAAAACATAATTTTGCATGCAAAAAATGGTTTATTGTACAGCGCCCCTTATTATCCTAATATTGCTTTTATATCAAGACATAAAGTCAATAATGAATTTAAAAGCTTTTTGAATACTATCATTAAATAATTCTTGACTTTAAGTTGATTTCGTGATATCCTAATAATAATATAATAAATCTGTGATAAGGAAAGCTTATATCATAAGAGTTTTCAAGAGAGATGGCGTCGTGGCTGCAAGCGCTATTAAAACTTAGATTATAGCTACCGCCCTTTGAGTATATGAAAAACATATCGGGAGTTTATTTGCCCGTTACCGCAAATTTCAAGTGGAGCATTGTGTCTTAACTGGCATTACTGCTTAATTTGGGTGGAACCATGGAGTTATTACACTTCATCCCTATTTTTGGGATGAAGTGTTTTTTATTTTTTTATTAAAAAGGAGAAAAATTATGATTAAAATTACTTTAAAAGGCGACGTAGTAAAAGAGTTTGATGCTGGAGTTTGTGCAGCTGACGTTACAAAAAGCTTGGGAGCAGGTTTATTTAAAGCAGCATGTGCATGCGAAATTGATGGCGTTTACAGCGATTTAAGAACTGTAATTAATAAAGACTGTGCATTAAACATATTAACTTTTGATGATGAACTGGGTAAAAAAACTTTCTGGCACACCGCTTCACATGTACTAGCACAGGCGGTAAAACATCTTTACCCGTCTACTAAGCTTGCAATTGGCCCTGCAATAGACAATGGTTTTTATTATGACTTTGATGCACGTCCGGCATTTACAAACGATGATTTGCAAAAAATCGAAGATGAAATGAAAAAAATAATTAAAAATGGTACAGAGTTAATAAGATTTTCATTGCCAATAGAGCAAGCACAAAAATTACTAAGCGATATGGGCGAAGACTACAAAGTTGAACTTGCAAATGAACACGCAAGTAGTGGCGAAGAAATCAGTTTTTATAAACAAGGTGATTTTACTGACCTTTGTGCAGGTCCACATCTACTTAGCACAGCTCCATTAAAAGCTATTAAGCTAACTCAATGCACAGGTGCTTACTGGCGTGCTGATGCAAACAATACACAGCTCTCACGTATATACGGTACTGCTTTTCCTAAAGCTTTAATGCTTGGGGAACATTTAACGAGAATTGAAGAAGCAAAAAAACGTGACCATAACAAATTAGGTCGTGAACTTGAGCTTTTCACAACATCTGATATAATCGGTCAAGGTTTGCCTATTATGTTGCCTAAAGGCGCAAAAATAATTCAAATTTTACAACGTTTTGTTGAAGATGAAGAAGAAAAACGTGGCTGGCAACTAACTAAAACACCTCTTATGGCTAAGAGTGATTTGTATAAACTATCAGGTCACTGGGATCATTATAAAGATGGTATGTTTGTTTTAGGTGATGAAGAAAAAGATGAAGAAGTTTTTGCACTTCGCCCAATGACATGTCCTTTCCAATATCAAGCTTATCTTAACCGTGGTCGCTCTTACCGTGATTTGCCTATGCGATTAAATGAAACTTCAACTTTGTTTAGAAACGAAGCTTCCGGCGAAATGCATGGACTGATTCGTGTTCGCCAATTTACTATTTCAGAAGGACATTTAATGTGTACACCGGCACAGTTGGAAGGCGAGTTTAAAAACTGTTTAGAGCTTGCTATTTATATGTTAAAAACATTAGGACTTTATGAAGATGTTTCCTACCGTTTTTCTAAATGGGACCCTAATAATAGAGAAAAATATATAGGCACTCCTGAACAATGGGACGAAGCACAATCAGTTATGGAAAACATTTTAAATCACCTTGAGATTCCTTATAAAGTTGGAATTGACGAAGCCGCTTTTTACGGTCCAAAACTTGATATACAAATAAAAAATGTCCATGGTAAAGAAGACACTTTAATTACTATTCAAATTGACCAACTCTTAGCTGAAAAGTTTTCTATGGAATATGTAGATGCAGACGGCGTTAAGAAAAACCCATACATCATTCATAGAACATCACTAGGTTGTTATGAGCGTACTCTAGCACTTTTAATTGAAAAGTATGCAGGTGCATTTCCGCTTTGGCTATCCCCTATTCAAGCTAAAATTTTGCCAATAGGAGAAAGACAACTTGAATATGCAAAAAAATTATCTGATGAGTTAAAAAACGCAGGCTTGCGTGTAGAAATAGATGAGCGTAGTGAAAAAATTGGTTATAAAATTCGTGAAGCACAACTAGAAAAAGTTCCTTACATGCTTATAGTCGGTGACAAAGAAGTTGAAGCAGACCTATGCAGTGTTCGCTCCAGAAAAGATGGCGACAAAGGTCAAATGCCGGTCAATGAGCTTATAAAAATGCTTGTTACTGAAAACGCTACAAAAGCAAGATAATAACAAAAACGTCCATCATTAATGTGATGGACGTTTTTATAATGCCTAGTTAAAATAGACCTTTTTACCTACATTTCTAACTGTGCTGTGTATAATTTAAAGTATTCCTCATGCTTGCCCATAAGTTCATCGTGACTGCCACACTCAACTATTTTTTTATTGGCAACATACATAATCTTATCGCAATTTTTAATTGTAGAAAGTCTATGTGCTATAATAAACGATGTTCTATTTTTCAAAAGTTGCTGTAAACCATCTTGCAATAGTTTTTCTGTTTTAGCATCAATCGAAGAAGTTGCCTCATCTAAAATTAGAATTTTAGGGTCAGCTAACAGTGTTCTTGCAAAAGCAATAAGCTGTTTTTGTCCGCCCGAAAGTCGTGAACCTCTTTCGTTAACTTGAGTATGATACCCTTTATCCATCTGCATTATAAAATCATGCGCACGAACAATTTTACACGCTTCAATTACTTCTTCATCTGTTGCATCTAAACGCCCATATTTAACGTTATCAATTATAGTACCTGAAAAAATAAAACTATCTTGCAACATAATCCCCATCTGTCTTCTTAACGAGTTTTGTGTTACTAGTGCAATATCATTTCCGTCAATTAATACCCTGCCACCATTTAAATTGTAAAATCTTGAAATAAGATTCACTATAGTAGTCTTTCCTGCACCGGTTGGTCCAACAAACGCAATTGATTCGCCAACATTGACATTAAAATTAATGTTTTCAAGTACATTTACAGACCCGTCATATGAAAATGTGACATCTTCAAATGTTACTTTACCTTCAATTCTAGGAAGCTCTGCCGCACCCTCTATGTCATTTACAATAACAGGCTCGTCCATAGTTTCAAAAATACGTTCGAGGTAGGCAATAGTGTTAATAAAATTGTTATAAAGGTTAGAAAGATTTAAAATAGGTTGCCAAAATCTCCAAGCATAGCTACTCATAGCTATAAACATTCCTGCTTTAACACTATCCCTTAAATAAATTACACCAACAAAATACATTACAGCTACTACTATTGTTGAAATATTATCTACAAAATACCAAACCAGATTGCTAATTTTCATCGTATCTAGCCACGTCTTTTTGCACTTTTTATTTAAATCGTCAAAAATCTTAGCGTTCTCTTCCTCACGAACAAACGCCTGCGTTATTTTAGCACCATCTAAACTTTCGTGCAAATACGCATTTAAGTTTGAACTTTTATTGGAAACTTTTTGCCACGCTCTTCTTTGTGCAGGACGAATTAAGCAAATAATCAACACTAAAATCGGTACGCCTGCTAATACAACCAATGTTAGTTGCGGACTAACTCCAAACATAAAAATCGCAATAATTACTAAGTTGAATATTTCTAAAATGAAATTGATTATTCCATTTGAAAGCATATCAGAAACGTTATTAACATAATTAATAACACGAGTCAATATTTTTCCATGAGGACGGTCGTCATAGTATTGAAACGATAATTTCTGAAGATGTTCAAATAAGTCTTGGCGAAGTTCATAAACAATTTCCTGTCCGACAATTGTCATATATTTTGAACGTGCCTTTGTTAAAATTACACTTATAATAATTGTTATTAATAACAAAATTGACAGTATAATTAATAATTTTATGTCTCTGTTAGGAATTGCTTCATCGATTCCTTTTTGTATTATTTTAGGACCGAACAACGCAAATACAACTGACACTAATGATAAAATTAGCGATAAAATCATCTTTGCTTTATGTTTTTTTATATATTTTCCAGCTCTTTTTAAATGCCCGAAATTAAAAGGAGTTTCGAGCTTTTCGTCTGTATCGAATTTATTTCTTGCCATAATGCTAAAACTCCCCTTCTATTCGTTTATTCCATTTTGAAGTGCATATACTTCATAATAATACCCACGTAAAGCTAAAAGCTCGCTGTGTGTTCCAAACTCTGATATTTCACCATTGTTGAGTATTATAATCTTATCGGCACGTTTTGTTGTTGATATTCTTTGTGCAACAATGATTTTTGTACATTCAAAATCAAGATTATTAAGTTCATTTTGGATGTATTTTTCAGTTTCAAGATCCACTGCTGAGGTAGTATCATCTAAAATTAATATTGATGGTTTTATTGCAACTGCTCTTGCTAATGCTATACGCTGTTTTTGTCCTCCGGAAAGTCCAGTACCACGTTCTCCAATTACTGTATCAAATCCATCAGGCATTTTTTCAGCAAAGTCAACATCGGCAATTTTAGCAAAATGCTTTACTTCTTCGGTTGACATATTCGAATCTCCATAACAAATATTAGAGTCAATAGAATCAGAAAATAAAAAAACATCTTGTGTCGCAATACCAATACTTTTTCTTAACGACTTTACATCATATTCTTTAACTGGTATGCCATAAATTGTTATTTCACCGGAAGTGACATCACTAAATCTAGATAATAAACTTACAAGTGAAGTCTTACCGGAGCCTGTTTCGCCCATAATTGCAATCGTGTCACCGGCTTTGATTGAAAAATTAATATTTTTTAAAATATCTTTGCTGTTTTTTGTAACATATACGTTTTTAAACTCAATGTCGCCTTTAAGTTTTTTATCAGTAAATACTGCATTGTGTCTATTCGTAATCATTGAGCGAGAATAATAAAGTTCAATTATCTTTGACGCACTTGCAAAGAAACGCTGCAAATCGTTTAAAAGCATTCCAATCATTCTCATAGGATTAGTTAGCGTCCAGCAAAGTGCATTAAATGCAGCAAATTCACCTAGTGAAAGCTGTCCGTTGATTATGAATATACCACCAACGAGCAACACTGCTACAGATAATGACTGCGATAGTACATCTATATATGGATAAAATTTAAGCCACAGTAGATTTGCTTTTAGGTTTGCTTCTTTGTACTCTTTGTTTTTTTCGTCGAATTTTTTGCATTCATATTCTTCTCGTGTAAATGCCTTAACAACTTTATTTCCTGAAATATTTTCTTGCGCTGAAGTGTTTAATCCGGACATTTTTTCTCTTAACTCAACA
>JAVWHI010000033.1:0-11966 GCA_036640155.1 Oscillospiraceae bacterium
CAAGGTCGGTTATGGCCTCTTTTTCGTCTTTTGTGGTTTTATACCCAATAAACGACGCGGGTCGATCTGTTCCGGCGTTTAAATCGCTTTCCACAACTTTATATCCAGCATCTGTCAAGGTTTTTCTTGCAAGTGTTGTTGCTGCATCAGTGGTATCCACCGCATATGCCATTTGAACATCACTGATATATGTAGGCGTATCAGCGGCATAAGTAATGACTTTAGAGACGTCAGGAAACGTCATTGTGAGAACGAGAAGTATGGCAATACATCTCAAAAAATTTTTCATAGTGTATAAATCCTCCTTTTCTAAATTGCTATAGCGTATATGTAATACCCTTTGTTCTTATTATAGAAAAGGCAATACGACAAGATACGTACAAATTATGACGAAAAAATGATAATTTTATAGAAAATAATATTTGTATGTATTTTGTTATGATATTGTATGAAAAGGTAGGGGAGTGCAGGAGGAGAAACTGTGTTCGCACGCATGAATTGCCGTCATTATCCGGCACTATTTTTGTAGGAGAAACTGTGTTCGCACGTTATTGTTTGACGCATGTGCTAGGACATGGTATACACATTATAGCCTTGAAATTTTACGGTTGATTAGGTTGCTATATATATTTCCAAATCCATTTTGAAAAGTAGCTGTTCACAGAAAAGGAAACACTTTCTTTTATACCATCTTTTTCAATTGTATACATTGATCCCATTTGTTCATCTTCTAAGAGAGTGTACCCCTCAGATTCAATTGTTTCTAAAAATAATTTCATAGCGTTATCGGGTTTAGCAATAATGATTCTTGGATTACTTTGAATTTGCACATATTTAGTGTCCGAAGCCATAACTCTAATTACTCCCAAACCTGAAGCCACAAAGTTAGCCGTTTTGAATTTGGCCATAGAAAAAAGGGAAGCAGTTATAGTTAAAATAGCTATAAGCACAACAGAAATAATAGCTATACGCACTTTTTTTATTTTTTTAGAATGTTTTTCAACCATGGTATTATTTTCTAAATTTTTATTTTTCAATTTATAACCTCCATCTATATATTGCATTGAATTAGACTTTACCTTATAAGGCGTGAAAAAACCGTCAAAGGTTTATTTTGTAAAATATTCCGTCATCGTCCTGCACAATTTTTGTAGGGGCGAACTGTGTTCGCCCGTTATAGTTTGACAACATTTTTGTAGTAATAGAGGTTTATTTATTTTACAGAATAATTTTTTTCTTTTACTAGCTGTTTTGCAATGTCTAGCAAGTCTTGCGAGCTTCTATGTTTATAGAAAATATAGGTATATTCTGTTGAACTTTTAAATTCAAAAACCACACAATCTAATTTTTAAAAATTTTCATATTGACTTACCGGAGACTTCCCAGTTGGCTTATATGAAAACTCAAGATCAGAAAAAGAGTATTCAGGCGATATAATTTTATAATTTTCTAAAAATCCAAATTTAAACTTATCATTATTTTCAACAGGTAGTGAAATAGTAACTACTGCAAATGAATCCCTAAATGAGCTAAGATACTCAAATTCCAATACATCAATGTATTCTTCGTTAGGAATATCAAGCGTATTTATAATTTTATCTTTATTAGTTTCGTTAAATGAACGTGCAACAATTCCGTCTTCAAGCAGGTTGCAAGTTTTAATATTGCTATATAAAGACAAAACAAATATAGTCATACACATAACTGCAACTGTAAAAATTGTCCATCCAATAACTTTCTTTATATTAATTTTCATATGTACTGCGCAAGGTTAATATATAATATTACCTCGCATTTTCACCACCCTTTATTATAGTAATAGATGTTTATACCTAATTTGATTACAGGTGAATAATTGGATATAAAACACATTACAGTTAACAAATTATATTATTTATCTTATATTAACAAATACTATCCGATTTGTCAATAGCTTTGCTAAAAGTTTATTAATTAATTTTACATATTTGTATTACTTGTGTATATTTCCACCTATATTTACCGATACAATTAAGTTAGGTATTGACAAAATAGAGTGTAGTGATATAATTAAAGTCGATATGATTACAGCATGGCATTATCCACACAATCTGAGATCAAAAAGAGTGCTTGAAAAATGCGGTTTTGTATTTGATGGAGTTATACCAAATGGTAGCACGCTTTATGACGGACAAGTCTTCGATTCAGTTATATATTATTTACTACGAGAGGATTGGGCGAAATAAATCGAATTATAAGTTAACTTCAAAATCCCCCTGTTTTTTTAAAAAAACAGGGGGATTTTACAAAAATTGGTGCGCTTGCCCGGATTCGAACCGGGGGCCTTTCCCTTAGGAGGGGAACGCTCTATCCGACTGAGCTACAAACGCAGGTATGAAAAATGAAAATATCACTTTAAATATTATATACCATTGTAGGTGAAAAATCAACTAAAATATATACGATGTAAGTCAAAAAAAATCATCTTAATATTAAATACACTTGACACGCCTTTATTTTTATAATAGCTAAACATTAAGCAAGCAACAGCTTTAAGGCCATCACTTGCTTAATGTTTTTATTTTGCAGTTTTATTTTGAGTAATTATCAAAGTAATTTTGAATGAATATAATAGGCGTGCCTTTGTCTCCGCTACCAGAAGTTAAGTCGCACAGTGAGCCAATTAGGTCGGTTAATCTTCGTGGCGTTGTGCCTTGTGATTCCATCGACCCTACAAGGTTATCAGACTTTTGCTTTATAAAATCAGAAATAGCAGTTTTTAATGCGTCTCCGCTTAAATCGGCAAAGTTGTTATCAGCTAAATATTTGAGCTTTATTTCGTTAGGTTGACCATTTAACCCACTAGTAAATGCCGGCGAAACAACCGGGTCAGCAAGTTCCCATATTTTTCCGATTGGGTCTTTGAACGCACCGTCACCATATATCATAACTTCTACATTTTTTCCGGTAATTTCAATCAGCCTTTTTTGAACATCATCAACAAAAGCTTGACAGTTGCGTGGGAATAACTTAATTGTTTCTTCGGTTGCTTTGTTAGAGCCTAGTAGGCCATAACTTTCATTATAACCGCTACCGTCAATTGATGCTGTCATAATGTCGTCAAGCCCGAAGATATTCTCGCCACCGTTAGCTTTAAGTATTCTTTTTGTTCTATTACGTGTGTGAATATCGCAAGTAATAACATTTTTAGTATAATTAAGAATAGTTTTGCAGTCGTTTGCAAAGACTATTTCAACTTCAGCACCACAACTTTTAATTAACTCTTTGTAGTAATCGACATAGTCAACACCAGTAAATGGGTGCAAAACAGTACCGAAAAGTTCACGATACTTCTCCTCAGTTAGAACATCAACGCCAGGAGTAACGCCTTTTTCATCAAGTAAATCCAAGCTAATTAGGTGATTGCCAACTTCGTCTGATGGGTAACTTAACATTAAAACGATTTTTTTACAGCCCTTAGCTATACCTCTTAAGCAGATAGCAAAACGGTTTCTACTTAGAATAGGGAAAATGACACCAACTATTTGGTCGCCGAATTTGCTTTTAACATCTTTAGCAATGTTATCAACAGATGCATAGTTGCCTTGAGCTCGTGCAACAACTGCCTCTGTTACAGCAACAATGTCCTTATCATTAATGGAAAAGCCTTCGGCTTTGGAAGCGTTCATAATCGAATCGACAACAATTTGTACTAAATCGTCACCCTGTCTGATGATCGGAGCTCTAACTCCTCGAGAAATTGTTCCTACTAATCTTTCCATAATTTATACCTCACATATTAAGTTGATTTTTTATTACTTTTATATTATACTGTTTATATAGCCATAAGTAAAGCATTTTTTATTAATGATATTCATAAGGAGAGCTTATATGAAAGTGAAATTAGAGTTATATAGAATATTTAAAGAAGTTGCCCTATGCAAAAACATATCGACAGCATCAAAACAGTTATATATTTCACAATCCGCAGTAAGTCAAGCGATAAAGCAGCTTGAGATGCAGCTTGGCGTCCATTTGTTTTTAAGAAGACATAAAGGCGTAGAGCTGACTTATGAGGGCGAAATGCTTTATGAATATGTTAAGTCGGCGATTGAGCTAATATCATGTGCTGAAAAAAAGATTGATTCTATAAAAACTCTAACAATGGGTAGTCTTAAAATAGGTGCTTCTGATACAACGACTAAGTATATCATATTAAAAAAACTAGAAAAATTCAACAAACTTTTTCCTCATGTAAAGTTGCAGGTGGTTAATCGTACTAGTCTTGAAGCGGTAGAACTTTTAAAGTCCGGACAAATAGATATTGCTTGCGTTAATATGCCCATTGACGATGCAAAAATACAAGTAAATAGTTCTTTTGAAGTCCACGATATTTTTATAGGTACCAAAAAATACGCTAATAAAGTTTACACACTTGAGGAAATAAGTAAGTTACCGCTTATTTTATTAGAAATCAAGTCAAATTCAAGAAAATACGTTCAGAATTATTTTGCAACAAATGGATACACAATATCGCCTGAGATTGAGTTAGGCTCACATGATTTGTTGATAGAATTTGCTAAAATCAACCTTGGTGTCTCTTGTGTAATAAAGGAATTTTGTGAAGACGAACTAAATAGTGGTGGCATTATAAAGCTTGAATTAGCACAAGAAATACCTAAAAGAATGGTAGCAATAACTTCACTTAAAGGAGTTACTTTATCAAATGCTGCACAAGAGTTTATTCGTCTTGCTGATGAAAGCTCCACTTGACTTTATAAAAAAATGCTAGCTTGAAAGCTACAATAAAAACATAAACAATTAAAAAATGGCATAAGCTTTATCATTGACTTATTACACAAATCTTATGCTATTTTTTAATGGAGGCGAAAAAAATGTTTTTAATTGTAACTAGCACAAAAAATGAGTATTCAAAACTAAAAGGACTTAGAAAATACCATTTAGATAAGTTTGAACAAAATGGCGCGCAGTTTGGAATATTGACTTTAAAAAGCAGTGCGGTTTTGAAAAACAAGCGAGTGCGTTCAATTATTGCAATGTTTGGGCAGCGTGTGATGTTTGATGAAAACATGCGTGAATATGCTACTAAAATCCAGACTACTGATTACTCGCTTGCACTAACTAAAAATGGACTTGAGTATATATTAAAAGGAATTGCTTCAACAACGCCTTCATTTTCGGCAACACTTATCGATATCAGTTGTCGTCATATTGATTTTGCACAAACTATCAGCGGATATTGTAGCCTTTTAAAAGTAATAACAAATAAAGAAGAAAAATATTCAGCTTTTGCACAAAACATGTATGAGCAAAATGGAAATGCGGTTATAGTCACAAACAGTTTAGAACAACTTAATGATAGTATAATTATAGTTTCACCCGATAATGTTATACTAAAAGAAATGGAAGGAATATTTGTGCCGATTATTACTACTAATAAGCCGGCGTATAATTTACCGCTTGTAATTAGTGAGTTTAATGTTAGTACGCCTAAAAAGTTTCAACTTAACACGATACCTCTTAATCAGCATGAATATCAAAGCTACCTTTATAAATATTGTGACTTGCAGCAATTAGGTAATCTCACCCCAACACAAGCCATGATTGGTACAAAAAAGTGTGAGCTTGCGAATCTAAAAATCATATAATACATATATTTGGTGAATATGTGTAGTATTGTATGGAACAATAGCTTTGAAATTAGTACATGTTCGTCAAAATTTAATATAACTCTTGACATTTCACATAACATTCTATATAATTATAACATTGTAGTTTTGTACACGACAGCCTTAAAAATAACAAAAGCTACAAAATATAGATTAATACCGAGATGTTATCACAAACGTGGTAACATCTATTAAAACATTAGGAGGAAAATACACTATGGCAATCAAACCTGTGTTATTAACAAGTGAGGGATTACTTAATCTTGAAAATGAAGTTGAACAATTAAAAACAATCAGACGCAAGGAAGTTGCGGAGAAAATAAAAATTGCATTATCATTTGGTGATTTATCTGAAAACAGTGAATACGATGAAGCGAAAAATGAGCAGGCAATGGTAGAGTCAAGAATAGCAGAAATTGAGGCAATGCTCAAAAACGTTTCGATGGTAAATGAAGACGTATTGTCAATCGATAATGTTAGTATAGGCTCAACTGTCACTGTTTGCAATAAAAAAATCAACCGTGAAGATACTTACAAAATTGTCGGCTCCACTGAAGCAGCACCGCTAAAAAAACGTATATCGGATGAGTCGCCAGTGGGCAAGGCGTTGTTAGGACATAAACTCGGCGAAATTGTTGACGTTGAAACGCCATCAGGCATAATTAAATTTGAAATTGTAAAAATCAGCAGATAAGAAAAAAACCAACAAGAAGTTTACATGCAAAAAAAGGAAAATTAAATTATTTTAAGGGGGAAAGGTGTGGGATATTTACCCATACTATGAAAATATGTCCGAACAAATTACAGATGTTAATGAGCAACCGGTTGTAGAACTTTCGCAAGAGCAATTAGGCGAATTATTAAAAATACGTCGTGAGAAATTGCAAGAATTAAAAGATGGCGGTAACGACCCGTATGAAATAACCACTTATGACCTTGACACATATTCTAATAAAATAAATGATAACTTTGAGGCTTACGAGGGCAAGGAAGTCAGCATAGCAGGCAGACTAATGAGCAAGCGTGTTATGGGTAAAGCCGGCTTTATTGACGTGCAGGATAATGGCGGTAGGATTCAGTCTTATATAAGACGTGACCACGTTGGAGACGACGAATACGCATCGTTTAAAAAATACGATATTGGCGACATTATCGGAATTAAGGGCGTTGTGTTTAAAACACAAAAAGGTCAAATTTCTGTTAAAGCGTCGTCGATAGTTTTGCTATCAAAATCGCTTTTGCCTTTGCCGGAAAAATTCCATGGCTTACGTGATCAGGATCTTCGTTATCGTCAGAGATATGTTGACTTAATTGTTAATCCGGACGTTAAAGATACGTTTATAAAACGCAGCCAAATCATAAAAGAGATACGCAGTTACCTAGATACAAAGGGCTTTTTAGAAGTTGACACTCCGGTTTTACATACACTTGAAATCGGTGCTGCTGCAAGACCTTTTGTAACTCATCATAACACACTCGACATAGATATGTACCTTAGAATAGAAACAGAACTTTATTTAAAAAGGCTTATCGTAGGTGGCTTTGATAAGGTTTATGAAGTGGGACGTATTTTTAGAAATGAAGGTATGTCGGTTAAACACAATCCTGAATTTACCACAGTGGAGCTATATCAAGCGTATACAGACTTTCATGGTATGATGGATTTAGTTGAGGACTTATATGCACAAATAACACGTACAATATGCGGTAGTGATGAAATCACATATCAAGGCACTGTAATAAATATGGGAGCGCCATGGCAAAGACTTACAATGATAGAATCTGTTATTAAGTACGCAGGTGCCGACTATAACACGTGGCTTGATGATGAGGCAGCACGTGCATGTGCAAAAGAACATAAAGTAGAAGTAGCAGATAGTGCAACTAAAGGAGACGTGTTAGTAGCATTTTTTGACGAATTTGTTGAAGATAAACTTATCCAGCCAACGTTTATATATGATTACCCGGTAGAAAATTCACCGCTTGCAAAAAGAAAAGCAGCAGACCCTGCATTTACAGAAAGATTTGAATTTTTCATATACACACGTGAAATGGGTAATGCTTTTAGTGAGTTAAATGACCCGATTGACCAACGAGCAAGATTTGTTAAGCAAGTTAATGAAAAACGCGCACAAGGTGCAAATGCTAATGTTGATGAAGACTTTATTAATGCACTTGAATATGGTATGCCTCCAACAGGCGGACTAGGTTTTGGGCTTGATAGATTAGTAATGCTCTTAACTGATAGTGCATCAATTCGTGATGTTCTGCTTTTTCCTACAATGAAGCCTATAGCTTAAGTTTTTATTTACTTAAGTACGATTAATATTGTATGGCAGTACACTCTAAAAAACATTAACGCAATAAAAAAATATGAAGGTAGCTTTTGCTCACCTTCATATTTTTTATTTTGTTTAACCTAAACACACAAAAAGCACTTTTAAAAATATCCAATAAAAACATAGCCATGAAATTTTAGACGGAAAAGGGTATTACTAACTAAGAATTATTTAATGTTTTTCTTCCCCTTTTTAATAATAACCAGTCTTAAAACTGAGGTACTAGAGACAAAAAGCACAATAAACAAAAATAGCAAACTGCTATTATCGCTTGTTTGTGGATTATCTTTATCGTCAGGTTTTGATGGCTCTTGTGGTTTTTCTTCCACTATTTTTTTAACTAGCACTGTAATTTTTATCGGGTTAGCAACTAGACTTTGGTCAGTGGCACGTGTTATTTTCACAGCGTATTGATTTTCATTTGTAATTTCATAGTCTTTTGGAGCGTTAACAATCAAAACCTCGTCACCGATTTTACCGAAATATTTTTCATAGCCAACTTCTTCTAAAACGGTTCCATTATCAGTCTTAAACACAATTTTCACGCACGCTTGTTTTTCGACCTTGATAGTAACCACCAAATTTGTGACTTTCCATTCACCGTCTATAAATTCTAAAGAGGTAGGATTTAGCCACTCTTCACCCGGACTTTCAGGAATACTAACAGCCTGATAAGTGTCAGGAAGTGGGATATTTTCACGGCTGAATTTACCCGTCTTATTAAAAAACAGCGTTTTTCCAATCGGATCAAAACCGCCATGAACGTCTTCGTATTTTACTTCAAATGAATACTCGGATGGAATCACTGTGGGTATATCCGATGTAAAAATCACAGCACTAGAACTTTCAGAGGCAGGGGAAATGTCAGTTACAGCCATTCTAATAAAGAAAGTGTACTCTTTATTTGGACTTAATCCCTTAAAAATAGGACTTGCTTGCCAGTCGCTACTACCTAATTTATATTCAGCACCCAAAACCGTTTTTAAGATAACGGTTGTACTTGTTTTTTGCTCTACTTCCGGGTTTATAGGTGTAGCCGGAACTGCCGCTATCGGTACTTCACGCACATCTGAAGCAAACGAATGCTCAGTAGGTACTACTTTTAAATAAAGGGTATAGTCGGGCTTTAGGGCGATTTTTTCGCCTGTTCCCATTTTAGTATCGCTACCAATCTCACTAAAAGAATAAGACACAGTGTTTGGTATCGGGAGTTTTGTAGTCATCGCCTTATAGTCAGTACCAGGGTTTTGGGGCATATCAGGACGAGCTGGAACTACAAGCGTTACAATATGCGATTTAAATGTTGAATTTGTAGCATATTTTCTGATATACAAATTTTGACCGGGCGTCAATTTTACTTGAACATTTTGTGGTATTTTAGCATCGCTCATATCAGGACTAGTCGAAATTTCGTTAGTGTCACCATATAAAGACTTTGTACATTCGTTAGTAAAGTCAATAAGTGAAACGGCCGCTTTAGGACGCATAGGAATATATTCAGAATGTATCACATTTCCTAATTTATCGCTTAAAACTAATTCGGTTTTAACTTCCTCACTTATATATTTTGTAATACAGTCGTTACTATGTATAATATTTTTACTAGTGTCTGTTAATGTAAATTTACTTTCGTCAAATAAAACTGTTTCAGCGTGATAATCATAGCTTGTTGCACTTCGATAAACACTAATGCAGTACTCGGTAGGAGTTTTTCCTGGTGCATGTGAATTAATCACGATATTAGTCTTTTTTCCAACATCAAGAGGAATTTTTTGTGACCAGTCTGAGGATTTAGCTATGACGCCATTTACTGAAATTGTATCCGAGCCTTGTGGTTGTAAAGAAATCGTATCAGTAGCAAAAGACGTGCTAAGATTAAAACTTTTATCACCGCCTGTAAGATTAATCTGATTACTTATTCCACCAGAAAATTTATATAAAACTGTAACGAGTTCGGACTTAGCCATAGTATATGTTTTCATTTTTTTATTACCAAATGTGCCATTTGTTTTTGCGACGGCTTTTATGCTCATTTCATTATCGATTACAATCGGGTTTTCATATTTTATACCATTAACTGTAGGGTCTGAGTTGTCGGTGGTGTAATAAATTTCATCTGCACCAATAGAGGATAGGGCTAAACTTTCGCCTTTAGTGACAGGCCCTTCAAAAAGTGAGTATGAAACGGTTGAAACTGGGTTTGTGAAGGCTTTAATGCAAACATTAGTGATATATATTTGAAGATTCTTACTTTCGTCTTTTTTTGCAATTCCGGCAACATCTTTCCACGATAAACCGTCCGCACTAACATAGCTTTCACCGCCATTACCCATATATTCAGGCTCTTTTTGCTCAAGCGTTAAAGGACAAAGTTCAACAGGAATAGGCATATTATAATTCGGATTAGATAAACGTATTACAACGCTAAATTTTTCTCCTTTTTTTAACGTAATAGCCTCATTTAATTCGATAGTATGATATCCTGCATATTTTTCGTTCCCTTTTTGTGTAGCTGTTGTTTTTTTACCCGAAACCGGGTTTTTACTGTCTGTAAGTCCTGTATAAATTGAAATTTCGTATTCAGTTGCCGCATCAGTTGTGTAAAAAGAAACCGCTTCAAGTTGCTGGGACTCCTGTGCTGTAAAAACATTAGAGCAAAATGCTGAATTTAAATATGTTTCTGGATTGTTTTTATCTTCTATAGAAATAGAGCTGCACCAACCAATGGTGTCATATTGATAGTTGCTATCGTAATTATCATTAGATTCTAAGTTATAAAAAGGGCCATAATCAATAGTTTTGTCTTCATATGATAACCAAAAATAGCCATCATCACCCCAGTCTGTACCCCAACTGTTACGTATAAGCCATGCACCATCATTTTGAGGGCGACAGCCTTCACTGAAATTTTCCTTAGAAAAATTATCGTCCCACCCTACAAGCAAAACAGTGTGATTTGAAAGCACATAAGTATTAGCATATTGTGCATTGGTTTCAAAATTGAAGTAATCCTTATTATTAGTGTAATAACTTATAGAGACTGTACCGTTTTCTAATAGAAGTTGTTTATTTATTTCAACGTTGGAGCGTAAAATTGATTGATCTTCATAATCACAAGTACCATTTGACAGAAAAAACGAATCTTGTAAATGGTATTCAGATTTAAACCTTAAAGACTCGTCAACAACAGTAGTGTCATAAGGAACAGTTTTTGAGTAAACAGGACCTTCCCAAGCAGCAAGAGTAGCTACTGCTTCTGAATCAAATCCTCCTATATTAAAAGGATCAGTTTTGCCCCCCATAAATTCCTCTTTTTCACGTCCTATTTTGTTAAACCATGCAAGGTGTATGTTTGAAAAAGAGATGTGTGGAAACTGATTAATTAAATTAGACGTTGCTGAGTCTAAAGCACCAAAAGTCCAACATGTACCATGTGGGTATTGATCTTGAACAGGAGTAACAAGTCCATAATCACGCAAATCTAATTTAGCAGGAACAGCTTTTCTTAATCTAGTTTTTTGTGCTTGCTTTGCATAGCTATTAGATAAGTAGCTAAGTTCAAGCGGGGAAACGGGCTTGTCTGTTTTACCAGATTCAAGATATTCAATATATTTTTCATTTAATGGAGCCAAAACGATTTTTGGGCTGTTTTCATCAAAATCACTAGCAGTAGCAATCGAAGTAATTCCAGTCGAGATAATAAAAGATATTACAAGAAAAATACTTATAACCTTTTTAAAAAAAATACACTTCATATATACTCCATTCCGCCGGTTTACGTCGGCACAAAATATTAGAACAATTACTTATACCTTTTGCTTTATATTTTACGCAAAATTACACATTTGTTCTTATATTTACTATAACACAAGCACATGCAAACTTCAAGAAAATTCTAGATGCTAATTAAAGAAAACGGTTGCTATTATTTATTCTCACACTAGTAAAAATAGTGACT
>JAVWHI010000034.1:0-2413 GCA_036640155.1 Oscillospiraceae bacterium
AAAGCATGAATAATTCTAAAAGCCGAATGCCTTTTGCTTACATTATTCTTTCGTAAGCATTTAAATAAGTGTTGGTGAAATATACTCCTACCTAAATAATGTGAATTTATTACCAGTCATTAATATAAGGGTGTACATCAAACAAATGTACACCCTTAATTATGCTAATTGTATTATACCGATTTATTATTCTTATTTGTATAAACCGCCATATTGTTTACATGCAGCATAGTCAGCAGCTTCTTTTGACTGTGTGCCAAATGAACTCCAACAATGAGGACGATAAATATCATTATCCTCAACATTGTGCATGTTAACAGGGATTCTCAACATACTGCATAGAGTAATTAAATCTGCGCCAACAAATCCATGTATCCAAGCACCATGATTTGCTCCCCAGTTTGCCATTACGCTATAAACATCTGTAAATGCGCCTTTGCCAGTGATACGTGGTGCAAACCAAGTTGTTGGCCACGTTGGGTCAGTTCTTTCATCCAAAATGCTATGAACTTGTTCATCTAATACACAAGTATATCCTTCAGCAATTTGCATTACAGGGCCTACTCCATCTACTAAGCAAAGTCTTGCCATAGTCACAGGCATTTCTGCCTCTGTTTTAAAGTGGCTTGAATAACCGCCGCCACGGAAATATTGATAGTTAGCACGACACCAATCTGTATGATCAGTACAAGCTTTAATATCACTATCGGTCATGTCCCACCATTGTTTCATTGTTCCATTACCGTCTGCATCTTTTGCTGCACCACATGCATCAACTGCTGATGCACCAGAGTTAATTAAGTGCATTATACCGTCCTTTGAGTGACCAGTAAGTTCCTTACCAGTAACTCTCTTAACAGCATCTGGACTCCAGTAAGTTCTAACATCTGAAAATATAGGCGCTTTACCAGTAAGCATATTCAAAAGCAACATTGTAGCTCCGTTTAATGTGTCGTTTTCAGTTGCAAATGGAATTGGCTTACGAGCTCCGTTCCAGTCGAACGAAGAGTTGATAATAGCTTCAGTAAAGTCAGCGTTTGGTAGCCAGTCTGTCCACATTCTTTGTCCTTGGAATCCAGCTACAACAGCGTTTCTTCCAAGTGACTCTTCACTCCAACCTAATTTTGCAAGTTCGTCATTTCCTAGCATTATATCACGAATGATTAATGTCATCTTAACGATAAACTCCCAATCTTTATCGGGTGAAACAACTTTAGATTTTGTAACAATTTCTGCAAGATCACGAGTTAGGTTGCTGTCAACGCCCATATGGCAGTTTTCTTTTACCCATGCAAGTGCTTTTGCATATTCGTTTTTATCGTAAATTTCAAGTTTAATTCTTCTTAATATTTCAGTTAGGTCAACCCATTCTGCACGGATTCCTAAGTATTTTTGGAAAAAATCAGCATCGCAGTATGAACCTGCTATACCCATTGAGATAGATCCTAGATTAACATATGCCTTGCCCTTTATCCATCCAACAGAAATTGCACATTTTGCAAATCTGATAATCTTTTGTGAAACGTCCTCAGGAATTGATTTATCGCCTAAGTCTTGTACATCATGTCCATATATAGAAAATGCAGGAAGTCCTCTTTGTGCATGAGCAGCCATAACAGCAGCAAGATAAACTGCTCCTGGTCTCTCAGTACCATTGAATCCCCAAACTGCTTTAACTGTAAGTGGGTCTAGATCCATTGTTTCACTTCCGTAGCACCAACAAGGTGTTACTGTTAATGTTCCACAAACATTTTCTCCTGCAAATTGCTCAGCACATTTTGCAGCTTCTGCTCCGCCACCAATTGTAGTGTTAGAAATAACGCACTGCACTGGCGTACCATCAGGATAACGCAACGTTTCGCTGATTAATTTAGCAGCTTCTGTTGCCATAGCCATTGTCTGTTCTTCAAGTCCTTCTCTAATGCCGCCCCAACGTCCATCTATTGTAGGTCTTATACCAATTTTAGGATAATTCATATATATTCTCCATTCCGCCAAAATGCATCGGCATAGTTATTTTCTATATGGTGTGATTGCCCCACTTTACTTTTAAAGTTTTTATAGTAACCTAAAAGTAAAGTGGATTAGCTACAACAAGTAACTTTATTAGCAATCATATTATTAATCTTTTGCAGGAGTTAATTCAGCAACACGTATTCCTAAGCAAGTACCATCTTTGAAATGTGTTACATGCAAGCAGAACATTCCTGTCTTTGGATCCTGGAAGAAATCAAGTTTTTCGTCATTATCCATCCAACGAGCTGACTCAATTTTAACCTTCATATTACCATAAATACGTGGTCCCGAACCGCCTTGATGAATACGAATATGCTCTTCGCCATTTTCATAAATGTCATTAGCAAATAGATAAAGTTTTCCATCAGGAGTTTTTAAAACAAAATCTCTGCCATAT
>JAVWHI010000034.1:2448-11784 GCA_036640155.1 Oscillospiraceae bacterium
CTTTTATTTCAGGTACTGGCTTTCCATAATAGAAAGGCTCACCATAAACGCTAGTCCATTGACCTAAAACTTCTAATATACCTTTTTGTATTGTTGCAATTTTACCAGTTCCATCAGGAGTTAAATTCAATAAGTAATTTGCTCCTGCAGCACGACAACCGCACATAGTTCTAATAATTTCAGCAGGTCCTTTATATAATACATCTTTGTTCCAATATGCCCAGTGGTCATTAACCGTTTGTGACATCTCGCCAGCCATATAACGTTTAAATTTGGATTGATCTACAGGTGATGGTGTTCCCTGCTCAAAGCAAATAACATCTTCTTCATCACCATAAAGTGTACCAGCAAAACCTATTCCAGGGTTGTTTGCAATAATTGCATCAGGTTGGTGTTTACGGATTATTGCATAAAGTTCATCTGCATGCCAATCTCTTTCTGGGTTATTCCAGTTACCATCAAACCATAATCCACCGATTTTACCATAGTTTGTGCAAAGTAATTCAACGGATTTATGTAGGTACTCAAGATAAGCAGGGAAATCGCTGTTGTAACGTGGGTCATGCCAATCAAGTGTTGTATGATAGAAGAATGGGATGATTCCTCCTTCATTACAAGCGTCAACAAACTCTTTTACTAAGTCACGTTTTACAGGGCTATGCATAACGTCAAAATCAGAAAGTCCCTTCGTATCATATAGGGAGAAACCTTCATGATGACGTGTTGTCAAAACTGCATATTTCATACCTGCTTTTTTTGCATATGCAACAATTTCACGAGGGTTAAAATCATCTGCATTAAACGTTTTAATCCATTTTGCATACTCGTCTGCTGGGACTTTCTCAAAATATTGACCCCACTCGCCACGTCCAATTTGCGAATATAAGCCATAGTGCATAAATAGTCCAAATCCTAGATTTTCAAAGTCTGCAATTCTTTTTACCGGTACTTTCTGCGCAGTAGTTAGTTCAATTTCTTCCATAATGTTTCTCCTTCTTTTGGAACATATTTCTATGTTCGTAATTACATTTTATAACAAAATTACTTATATAAATAAGTAAAATCGAAACAATATTAGCTTGTACTAAGGCCGAAAAAGAAGCTGCACAAAGCTTGCTAACTAACTCAGCCTATAGCACAATTTAGTGTTTAATTTTGAGGTGGCCATGGCCACCGGCCACTATCAATTTGCCACTGATTAAAATCAGCTGGCCCATCATTAGGCTTGTTCATCAATAACCAAAATGCCGTCGAATGATGTGCAGCTGTGCCTAGTCTTGCTGTTCTTGCACCTGGGTCTTGACTTGTTTTGCGGTAATTTAGCATAATATCACGAAGTTTTGCCATTTCACTAGCATAATATGCACCGTTTCTGTTATCATATGTGATAAACCACTCGCCCGGTGCCATCTGATACACTAAGCTTAGCTCTGCTCCTACAAGTATATTACAACCGTTTTTAGCTCCAAATTTAACTTCGTTTGAATTGTTAGCGACTGCCCCTTGATCCCACTGTGCCGAAGCAGTATCACGATATGCCATCAAAGTTAAATTCTCAATCGTTTGAGTTAGTGCATCTAAATATGGTACTCGCTGTCCTTTAAAGTTAACCATTACGTCTTCACGAGTCCATGCGTTGTTATCAAATTGCAACGATATTCCTGCTGCATCACATTGTGCGCGTGAACGTACAAAATAATCAATAGAATCTTGATAACGTTGTTTTGAAATAGGATTGTTTATATCATCATTATAGTTCAAAGGAGCCTCAAGGTCAAGATGCAATCCTGCTATTTTTTCATCATCTGCTTTAGCGTTTGCATTTATTTTTGCAATTGTATTAATTAATGTCTGCGTGCGATTATTGTTTGGATTCATCCATTCAAGTGCCGCCTCGCCACCATCACCTTCAAGTGCAAAAACCTTAATGCCATATTGTGAACATTTCTTGATAAATCCACGTAATTCCATTTCAGAATATTTATATTGACTAGCACCAACAGCATCAATACTGTCAGCAGTTTGAACTTTGCCTAGTAAGCTTAAATACAATTCATTAAACTTATTCATAATACACATATCAAGTAACTTGTTCATGTCTAAGTTTGCCTCATTGTCTGCTGCGTTTGGCATAAATAGATCTGTATTCCAACACCACATACCATATGTAAGTACTTCACCTTCGCCATCACGGAATGGTGAGGTTTGAGTGTTGCCCCAATATTTACCTGGATAGAAATTCGGGTCACCTGTCCAGACTGCTGTACGATCCACTTTTGCTCCAGTGTTAGACTCTGGCTGGCTTAAATGCGAATATGCCTCTATTTCTACTATGTTTGCACCCTCATTGTAAGCTTGAGTATCAGTTACCATTTTTATTTCAAAACGTCTTGCATTAACTGGTGCTGTGAAATTTAATACATGTACAGTAGTAGTTCCAATTGCACGGTCTGTTGCTGCAAGGTCGTTAACTACAATACGTGCGCCTGTTGGCGTTATTGCAGTAACAGTAAATTTGTCTATTCTACCACGCTCATTAGCTTCACCATAATACCGCTCAACTACTTTTATACTTTCTACTGTAGAACTAGCAGCTGTTGTTATAGTTGCAATCAGTGGGTTTTGTGAGTGAGGCGTAGTTACCCAACGGTTATCTATGTCACGAACACCATCAAGTGCATTTGAAATTGGATAACTTGCATTTTGGCTGTTTGCTTTACCGGTTGCACCAACAAACAAGTTAGCATCAGGATCTGTATTAACCGGCGGAACTACCGCACCCGGTGCTATTGTCGGGTCATCAACCACATAAAGTTTTAGGTTTTTCATTTGTACATTAGCTGATGTATCACTACAATTGAAGAAACGAATGTCCCCACCCTTATATTCATATCTTCCAGTTGAAGAATTGAAAAAGACATGCTCATTAATTTCTTTTTCTGTGAAGTTAAAAGGAATAAGGTTGTTACTAGAATCTATACCTATTGTCGTCCATTTATCAGTTACTGTGAACGCTTTATCCTTACTATCTACTCCAACAAGTGGACGAGTCCAGTCTTTAAGCTTCAAAATTGGAGCAAGTTTAGTTGTTTTCCCTGATTCTGTGCGGACATCTGCTGTAATTGCAAGATAGGATCCCTTTGGAAGTCCATTTGGATAAAGTACATTGAATCCATCAAGAGGACTAGTTGCAGCACCGCCTGCTATAAATTTATTTTCACCGTCATTTCCAAACGTCCAACCATACTGTGGTGCTGGCATAGAAAACGATACAGCTGTAAATAAACCTTGTGACGTTGTTTTACCAGAACTCATTTGTAGCGGATTTAATTTTTGCGACGCAGACATATTATCATATCCTATTGCAGGAAGATAACTGTTTTGTGTAAATGGCTCGTTTAAATCCATTACTGTTCCAGCAAAACTATTGTAGCCATAATATGGCTCATTTCCAGGGAAAGGAATTTCATTTGCAAGATACTTATTACCAAATTTAGATGGTGATGGAACGTAAGGTTGAGGTATCGTTACAAGATAAAGTGAAAAGTTTTTAACTTGTAAATACGCCTCGCTATCATTACAATTGAAAAACTGGAATG
This sequence comes from Oscillospiraceae bacterium, assembly GCA_036640155.1. Lineage (GTDB taxonomy): Bacteria > Bacillota > Clostridia > Oscillospirales > Ruminococcaceae > JAVWHI01. The sequence continues at coordinate 6,048 of JAVWHI010000034.1, forward strand.
ATACGCCTTTTGCATTTGTTTTTGCACTGTTTTTCCATAGTGCATTTTGTACATCTGCATTTGTGTAATACATTGGCATTAAATCGCCATTTGCATCAGCACCAACCGTTGTCCATGTGTCACCTACAGTTACTGTCAAATGCTCATCTTTTGGGTTTTGCTGAGTAGTCATGCCACGACGCCAGTCGCCTATTTTTAGGTTTGGTGCAACTTGTAGTGTCTTTCCTTTTTCTGTACGAATATCAGCTGAAAAAGCAAAGTACTGATTTGGTTGCAATGTTGCTCCATGGTTTTGAATGAAGTCTTTCATGAAACCTTGAGCTTCGCCCATGTCGAGATTTGCCTTATTGCCATCGTTCCCAGGTGTCCATGTCTTAGCACCCATTTTATACATAGGCACAGTAAATGGAGCCTCAATGCAATAAGCGGTGTTAACAATCGTATTAACGTTTTCCATTGCTGCTTTGTCATTCTTAACTTCATTGACAGATTTTTTATTTGCACTGTCAAAATCAGAATGAACAAATGGCGCATTTTGTTCCCGTACAGCACCATACCATGCATCGTAATTATACACGATACCAGTTCCAATGCTTGTTAACTTATGCGTGTTTGCAGTATCCTGTGTTATTGCCATTGCCGGAATACTTAAAATGACATTTGCCGATAATGCCGTTGCCAGACATACGCTTAAGAATTTCCTCATTTCCTACCTCCAAAATAATTTTTTATCCTCTGCGATTTTCAATCGCTTGATAACAAAATGAACCGAACCATTTTTTAAAATTACGTGAAACTGTAGATATGCGCGAAAATATATAAAATCTTATGCCTAAGTTATAGCAAAATATCCGAAAATTTGACTTCATTAGAAATGTATTTACCGTATAAATGATCAATAGCATCTTTATGTATACTCATAAAGATGCAAAATCAAATAATACGTATGTTACACTTCAATTTTGTCATTATAATTTAACTCGAGAGAATATTTATATTCATCATCGAATTAGTATTAAATATTAAGTTTTTCCATTTATAAAGTTGCAGGACCCGTTGATTGTCGCAATGTTAAAAGTGGCGTTATACAAACACTCGCCGGTTGCATACCGTCTCTTGTGAAATTTGCAAGAAGAAATTCAGCTGCACTTTGAGCAACTGCATATGCACAAGGGTTGACAGTCGATAAACCAGGGTAGACCATTCCAGAAGCAGCATCATTACCAAATCCCATAATTGAAACTTGTTCAGGCACTGAAATGTTTCTAAAATGCACTGCTTGCATCACACCAAGTGCCATGTTATCACTTGTTACGAAAATTGCAGTCGGTGGATCAGAGGAATTAAAAAGTCTATCGCCTAAAATAACGCCCTTATTAAATTGAGATGTTCTATCATCTGTTCTCTCATGATCTGTTAAACACAACTTAGAATGAGGAATCTGAATTTCTGCTTCGCCGATGGCTTTTAGAAATCCCTCATATCGCTGTCTGCGATTGATTGTAGATAAACTTTGCCCAACTACTGCAATATTGCGGTGTCCTAATTCAAGTAAATATTTGCCTGCTTCGTATCCACCTTCAAAATAATCAACTCTAACACAGTGGCACTTTGAAAACCCATCTTGCCCAATAACAACAACTGGTATTGGGTCGGCTCTTTCTTCGTGTAGCCATTTTGGGTCCACCTGTGTTGGAACTACAATAATTGCTTTTACTCTTTTTTGTAAAAGCAATCTGTATAGTTGCTCTTCATATGATGGATTGCGATACGATATGTATAATGCAACATTACAGTTGCTATCAATAAATGCGTTGTATAGTGCTTCAACTAGCGTTACATAATAACTATCAGTCAAATTTGGAACAATAACTCCAATATCATTTGTTTCGCCACGTTGTAAATATTGTCCTAGAACATTAGGTTGAAAGTGTAATTCAGCAACAGCTTTTTCTACTTTTTTCCTTGTTTCTTCGCTTACAGGATAGTCCACCGAATTTACAACTCGTGAAACTGTTGCAATCGAAACGCCACAATATTTCGCTACGTCTCGAATTGTTGCACACTTATCAGCCATTTTTACACCTCACAGTGCAAGGAAGGCTTGTATTTTATCGCAAATTAAATCTGCTTCTTGCTTTGTAGTCATTTCACAAGCTATACGCAGAAGTGGCTCTGTGCCTGAAAATCTGCAAATAACCCATCCACCATTTTTAAAATATACCTTGCAACCATCAAGGTAAGAAATTTTTTCAATCTCAAAAGGAAATTCTGGAAGTAGTCTGTCCTCCATTATTGTTTTTAGAACTTCAGCCTTCTTCTCATGTGAAAAGCGGTAATCACGTTCAGAAACAATTAATGTGCCATATTCATCCATTATGTCCTTGTAAATTTGTGAAAGTTTTTTCCCTGTTACAGCTAACATTTCAATTAACTGTGCAGCAGCATAAATTCCATCTTTTCCGGCAATATGTCCTTTAACAGTTAATCCTCCGGAAGATTCACCGCCAATAATAGCGCCCGATTTTTCCATTCCAGCCGAAATGTATTTGAATCCTACAGGTACTTCAATACATTCTTGACCAAACGCTTTTGCTACTTTATCAAGCAAGTGCGTTGTAGCAATGTTTCTAACAGCTGGTCCACGCCAATTTTTATATTTCAACAGATAATAATAAAGGATAACAAGTATTTGGTTTGGATGCACAAAGTTGCCTAAATCGTCTATTATTCCTAAACGGTCAGCATCTCCGTCAGTAGCAATACCAACATCCATGTGATTTTGCAAAACATAATCTTTTAATGCAGTCAAGGTTTCAGCTGTTGGTGCTGGTAAGCGTCCTCCAAACAACGTATCATGCCTATCATGAATTACATTTACATCACAACGTGCTGTCATTAATACAGTTTGCAATGAAGTTTTAGAAACGCCATACATTGGATCTAAAACAACGTGCAACTCACGATTGCGAATTGCTTCCATATCAACTGAACTAATAATTGAATCCAAATATAAATTCTGTGGGTTTACTTTTTCAATTTTGCCCGATTTCAAACCATCTTTGTATTCAACAACATTATACGGTTTGTTTTCAGACTCTACTAGTGCTATTTCTTTTTCAAGTAAATTTGTAACTGTTTCGTCTGCATCACGTCCGCCTTGCGTAAATAATTTTACGCCATTATATAAAGCAGGATTGTGGCTTGCAGTTATTGCCATTCCATATGGACAGTCATAGTGCTTTACAGCATACATTATAAGAGGAGTTGGGGCATCATATGGTATAATTCTGCAACGAACATTTTCTCCAGCCATCAATTCAGACATCCAGATTGCTGCCTGCTCTGAAAGAAAACGTCTGTCATACCCTATAACAACACCTTTATCCTGACAATTTTCTTTTTGAATTGTTCTTGCAATTGCTGTTCCCAAAAGTAGAACATTCGCTTTTGTAAAGTCATCTCCGATTAGTGCTCGCCAACCGCCTGTTCCGAATTTTACCATTGTTATTCCTCTTTCCGACTTAAACTTAGATATAAATTTCACTAACGGCTAAATATTAAAAACATATAGCCGTTAAGTGAAATAACATTAACATAAAATTTGCTATTAAATTACCATTTTATTTTTCTGGAGGCCACGGCCAACGTTTACTATCAATTTGCCATTTGTTAAAGTCTGCAGGTCCATCGCCAGCTTTGCTCATAAGTAACCAAAATGAAGTTGAGTGATGAATTGCTGCTCCTAGTCTTGCATCTTTTGCGCCTGGGTCTGCACTTGTCTTTTTATAATCAAGTAAAGTGTCTCTTAGTTTTGCCATCTCATCTACGTAGTGTTTTGAGCCTTTTTGATCATATGTAATAAAACGCTCACCTTTTGACATCTGATAAACTAAACTTAATTCTGCTCCTGTTAATATGTTACAGCCATTTTTTGCACCGAACTTAACTTCGCTTGATCCATTTGCGTTTGTGCCTTGAGTCCACTGTTGTGCTGCTGTATTTCTATATGCCATTAACGTCAAATTGTCAAGAACTTTTGTTAAATGGTCAAGGTAAGGAATTTCTTTACCATCAATAGTAACCATTGAAGTCTCTTGAGTCCAAGCATTTATATCAAACTGCAATTTGATTCCTACGTCTTTACAATATTTTGCTGTAGTTGTGAAGAAATCTGCTGCATCTTGGTAACGCTTTTTAGTTTCAGCGATTCCAGAAGCATTAAGTGGTGCCTCTAAATCAAGATGTAAGCCTGCGATTTTTTCATCATCGCTTTTTGCATTTTCATTGATTGCTGCAATTGTTTGAACCATTCTTTTTGTACGTGGTGCACCAGGTGCAAACCATTTCAATGCAGCTTCTCCGCCTTCACCCTCAAGTGCGTAAACTTTTATTCCATACTCAGAACATTTTTTAATGAAACCACGAAGCTCCATTTCAGTATATTTTTGTCCATCGTAGCCAACTTTATCAATGTTGTCAGCTGTCTGTACTTTTGATAACATACTTAAATAAATTTCATTTACTTTGTTAGATACACATTGATCTAAAACCATATTCATATCCATAGCGGCTTCATTGTCTGCACAATTTGGCATGAACAAATCTGTGCTCCAACACCAAAGTCCGTAAGTAAACTGTTCTCCTTCACCATCACGAAACGGTGATTTAGGACGATTGCCCCAGTATTTTCCAGGTTTGAAATCAGGATCTCCTGTCCAAACAGCTGTGCGATCAACAGTTCCATCATCATTCATTTTTGGTGAATACGCTTCTTTTACTAAAGCTTTTTCGCCTTCCCAAATAATCGTCTTGCCATCTTCTGAAACCTCAGGTGTTTTTTCTTTTTCTTTTGGTTTACAAGACGCAAGAGAGCAAGCAATCATCGCTGCCGCAAGTGACAAGGTAATTATTCTTGTTAGTTTCATTTTTTGACTCCTTTATTAATTTCATTAAAAAATGTGCTGAACAAATTCATAACCTACATTTTCTAGTTTAATGTTTTTACTCGTTCACAAACGAAAAACCGCATATTAATTTATTATAGCGGTTTCTCGATTGTGCGAGTTTAACATTAAATTACTTCATATTCAAACAATATTGTACTTTTAATATTAATTATATCAGGAATAATTGATATTTGCAAGTTATTTTTGACCTGGGAATCTTGCAAATCCTTCATTAGCGTGATTTGAACCACATGTCCAATTTGGATTTAGCGGAGGATCTGCCCACTGGCCATTATTGTTCTTTTTCTGCCAGTCATTTAATAGACCTGGACGATCAGTAGTTTTTCTCATTAATAGCAAGAATGCAGTTGAGTGGTGAACTGCTGCGCCCATGCGAGCATTTCTAGCGCCAGCCTCTGTGCTTTCGCTACGGTATTTAAGCATTTGATCACGTAATTTTACCATTTCTTTTAAGTAATGGTCTTTACCGTGAGCATCATATGAAATCATATACTCTGTTGGAGACATTTGGAATACCATTCCTAATTCAGCACCTAGTAAAACGTTACATCCGTTTTTAGCGCCCCATCTGATTTCATTTGATTGACTTCCATCGTTATATCCACATTCGTTCCACTGTGAAGCAGCTGAATGACGATAAGCCATCAAAGTTAAGTTATCTAAAGTTCTTGTTAAACCATCAAGGAAAGAAATAGATGAACCATTGTAGTTTACTTTTGCAATGTCTTGGCTCCAAGCGTTATTGTCAAATTGTAGAACAATTCCAG
>JAVWHI010000035.1:0-10708 GCA_036640155.1 Oscillospiraceae bacterium
ACTAAACTTATCATAAGTGGAAGAATAATAACATCATCTAAATACCCCAAAACCGGGATAAAATCCGGCACTAAGTCTATTGGAGACAAGGCATATCCTACAATTATTGCCGCTACTACTTTTGCATACCACGGAGTTTTTGGATGACCTAGTGCTATAAATATCGCAGGAATATCAACTTTTAATTTACTTGCTCTTTCTTTTAAATTCATTTTACATCTCACTTTTTTAAAACGCCATTGTAAAGTTAAAGTCAAACTCACTTTGTGATAGTACATATTTATCGGCAAGTTCAGGTCCACAGCTATTACTGCCAATTCCTGTTTGGAAATAGTCGATACAAACGAAAGTGGAGTCACTTTTTTCTAGTTCAAAGTTGTGTTTTTTTGCGGTTAATTCTTCTTGTGAAAAGTGCAACGCACTAAATGAAAAACGCTCTTTAGAAGTTACTTTTAAAAACTCGGTATCATTTTTTGCTACTTCTAATTCGCATGTATGATAGTGACTTGCGTTTTCTTGAGGCATAATATAGTCGGTGTACAAGTCATTAACCGTGCTAAAAAACTTTGAAATATAACTGCCGAAATGCTTATCAATATAGCTTTCTTGCGGTCCATAACCGATATAGCTTACATTTTCATAGCCACTGACTAACTGGAATCGCACGCCAAACCGTGGTAAACTCACTACATTTTCGTGTTTAGTAAAATGGCAGTCGCAACTTATTGTACCGCTAGCATCAACTTTAAAAACAACGTCAAGCGTTGCAATACGCTCTGTGATAATAGGCGTTAGTGCTAGATTTACTTTTATTTCTGCTACTCCATCTTGCACGCTCGTTTGAGTGCTAAATACACGTGTTAGCGCCCTATCACAACCGGTGCCTTTCCAAGAAACGGTATAGCGGTCATTATCAATAGGCGCACGCCACAAATTATACTGCATGGGACTTGCTAAAATATCTTTACCGTTTTTACATAGCGTATCAAATACGCCGGTAGTTTTGTTAAAAGTGTAGCTTATTTTTTCGTTTTTAAGATAAATCTTTGTTTTATCCTGTGTTAGTGTAATTTCACCGCCGCTAGAAAGTTTTACTTCGTGGCACTTATTTTCTACTAATGTAAGTTGGTCAAATCCTAAAACATGGCCACGTTCTAGTACGTTTGTAGAAACATTTAATAGATAAATAAAACGGATATATGTATCACAATTATCACTATATGAAATAAAGTTTTTTATTTTTTGCTCGCCATGAGGGTTTATACTAAGGTTTTCTAGTGTTCCAGTTTTGATTATTTTGTCGTTTTCAAACACTTCGTAATCTATTCTTATGTTTTTTCCTATACTCGTAAAATCATAATAATTATGAAATGTAAACTCACTTTTATCCTCACTTAACGACACTCTTATCGGTCTAATGACGTTTTTATATTCTAGTAAACTTGAATGAACTTTTCTGTCAGGAGTAACAAGTCCATCAACGCAAAAGTTTCCATCATGAAACGTTTCACCAAAGTCACCACCGTAGCCGAATTTTGGCTTACCGTCCGAAGTTTTTCCAATAAGCACCCCGTGTTCGCACCACTCCCAAACAAAGCCACCACACATACCGTCGTACTTATTTATAATTTTCTGATAATCCTCTGCATCGCCCGTACTATTACCCATACTGTGAATATATTCGCATAACAAATACGGTTTATCACTGACTTTGTTAGTAAAATACGCCTCAACTTCGTTTACAGGTGCATACATTTGACTAAAAATATCAATAGCCGAAATGTCATTATCCTCGTCTTTGATTCGCCAAAATGACCCCTCGTAGTGAATGGGGCGATTAATATATTCTTTTGCCCAGTGTGAGGCTTTTATGAAATTTATTCCATACCCCGACTCGTTACCTAGTGAGTACATGATAACACAGCCATTATTTTTATCTCTAATAATACTTCTTTGAATGCGGTCTAAAATTGCATTTTCAAAACGTGGGTCTTGAGCTAGTTTTGCATACATATGAGGAAAGCTTTTTGGCTTTCCAAAAAGCGAAGTAACGCCATGACACTCTATATCCGCTTCTGCTATAACATACATTCCATATTTTACGCAAAGCTGTAAAAACCACGGTGCGTTTGGATAGTGACTTGTTCTTATAGCGTTGATGTTGTGCTGTTTCATCAAAATTATATCTTTAGTCGCTTGCTCACGACTTATAGTATAACCGGTTACAGGGTCGCTATCGTGACGATTAACGCCTCTAAGCTTTATACTTTTACCGTTTAATAATAAAATGCCATCTTTTGTTGAAACTTCACTAAGTGCAAGTGGATATGATATTGCTTCGTTTTCGGTAGTTAAAAGCAGTGTATAAAAATATGGGTTTTCTGCATTCCACAGTGTAGGGTTATTTAAAACTAAACTTATATTTTTAGAATAAGACGTGCTAGTAGCGACTTCTTTTTTATCAGCAGAAAATAGTCTAGCTGTTACTGCTAACTCACTAGAATAAGCTTCTAAAGAAATATTTATGTTTGCAGTTTGATAATTATTTTCAAAAACAGGCTTAACAAAAAAATCACGCAGATGGTTTTTAGGGCGTAAAAGTATATAAACATCTCTAAATATACCCGACATTCTGAATTTATCCTGGTCTTCAAGATATGTTCCATCGCACCATTTAAACACTATTACAGTAAGTCTATTTTCACCGTGCGTTAAAAAACTTGTAATGTCAAATTCACTTGTCGAGTGGGAAACTTGACTATATCCCACAAACTTCTGGTTTACAAAAACATAAAAGCAAGAGTCGACACCTTCAAAATTTAAAAAGCTAGAAAAGCCCTCTTTATCCGTGACATTAAAAGTGCGACTGTAAATTCCGCACGGATTTTGGTATGGCACAAACGGTGGGTCAAATGGGATAGGGTAGTTAACGTTAATATACTGATGTGAATCGTACCCGTGCATTTGCCAAACTGATGGCACTGGAATTTTTTTAGTGTCTGCCATTTTTGTTAGTATTTCTTGTTCGCTTTCGGGAATTTCATCGGCATTTTGGCAGTATAAAAAATCCCACTCACCGTTTAAGAGTATGCACCTTGAAGAATAGTCGGGTGCTGTGATAGCTTCAGCTTCATCTTTACAAGGCATATAATAAGAACGATTTTTTTCGGTACCAACGTGCAAAGTTTCAGTGTTTTCGTGAAAATAATTTTTTATCATATTTTTCATTTTCCTTTCGGTGAAAGACATCTTCTTTTATAATAAGATATCACGTATTTAAAAAAGTTTCAAGTAAAATAAGCACAAAAAACAAATGTTATTTACATTAATAAAAATTAATGTTATTATGAAGTTATAAAAGGGAATACTAAGTTTAAAACAACATTAAGGAGCTGTAACAATGATAATAAAAAACGAAGGGCTAAACGAAACGATTACCGAAATTCTTGATTATTTAGGCATTCAAACCGGAGAAAATGGCATACCGCTTTCACTAAATGAAACTGACGATTTAGGTCTTAGCATTAAAAAAACCGAAGACTTGATAACAATATCATATTCACAAAAAGTCCTGCTTTTTAGGGCGTTAGGACTTTTAAAAGAGCATTCCGAAGAAAGTACTTTTTATATAAAACAAAAGTCCGCATTTGCTACAAATGGCGTAATGCTTGATTGCTCTAGAAATGCAGTTGCTACAGTTTTAACAATAAAAACAATGTTAAAGCAGTTAGCACTTATGGGACATAATACTTTTATGCTCTACACCGAAGACACCTATGAAATAGACGGTGAGCCGTATTTTGGCTACATGCGTGGAAGATATTCATGTGAAGAACTAAAGTCGATTGACGACTATGCGTTTTCTTTAGGAATAGAAGTCGTTCCATGTATTCAAACGCTTGCACATTTAGGTTGTGCGCTTCGCTGGCGTGCTTACCACGATATAAAAGACATTGATGATATTTTATGTGCCGAATATGATAAAACATATGACTTGATTGAAAAAATGATTAGTACTTGTCGCACTGCATTTAGAAGCCATAAAATTCATATAGGTATGGACGAGGCAGGCAATCTAGGTAGAGGAAAGTTTAAAAACCTTTATGGCCAAGTGCCTAGTATTGATATTATGTGTTCTCACCTAAAAAAAGTTATGGAAATATGCGATAAGTTTTCATTTAAGCCTATGATGTGGAATGACATGTTTTTCACCCTTGCAGGTAATGGATACTCTCCTCAAACTGGACTAGATATTAAACTTTTAGAAAGTATTCCAGACGGTGTTTCGATGGTTTATTGGGATTACTATGCTACTAGCAAAGAAATTTACGACAATAATATAAAAAAGCAAATGTCTTTACCAAATGAGCTTATCTTTGCCGGTGGTGCGTGGAAATGGAACGGGTATGCTACTGCACTTTACCATAGTCTTGATGTATCAAAACTTGCACTTTCTTCTTGCATAGAACATGGCGTGCAAAACGTATTTGCAACAGCGTGGGGTGATAATGGTGCAGATGCTGGCTTTTTCACAATTCTTCCCGTTTTGCAACTGTTTGCAGAATATGGATTTAACCAGGATATAACTAAAAAAGAGTTAGCACAAAGGCTTTATACTTGCACACATGCAGACTTTTTCGACTTTTGTAATCTTGACTTGCCTGATTTTGTTGAGGGCGTTCCGAAATACGCTAGTGAAAACCCTAGCAAATATTTACTTTTTCAAGATCCACTTGTTGGTCTTTTTGATAAGCATTCTTCACTTAACTTTGATGAGTTTTATAGTAACGCTACTAAAACGCTTACTGATATCGCAAAAAAACCGTCAGAATACTCTTACTTGTTTGACACTTGTGCAGCACTTTGTAACGTGCTAGCACTCAAAGCTAGTATAGGTATAAAGCTTAAAAATGCGTACGATAAAAATGACAAACAAGAACTAAAAAGGCTTGCAGAATATGATTTACAAGAAATAATCACAAGAACAAAAACGTTTAAAGACTGTCTTGAAAAAAGTTGGTTTAAACAAAATAAAGCGTTTGGGTTTGAGGTGCAGGATATAAGAATAAGTGCAGTTATAGCTAGAGCCACAAGCGCAAAAAAACGTGTACTTTCTTATACCCAGGGTGAAACAAAAGTACTAGAAGAGCTTGAAGCTGAGCGATTATTTTATGATGGCAGGCAAGAAGAGGGTGAAATTAAAAGCACCGACTGCAATCTTTGGACAAACATCGTTACCGGCTGCAATATATAACGCACGAAAGTATAAGTATGGAAACTGTTTTATCTCAGTTTCCATACTTGTTTTTTGTATTAACTTTAAAAAACATGCACATACTATTATCGTGTACTTTGTTTTTAAAATTAATAGAAAATTAAACTGTTTTGGGAGCTAAAAAACTTGACAATCACACGTAATAGTTATAAAATAGATAATAGATGTAAATGTACGGTTTAAATGAGCGACTTATAAAAAGAAGACCCGCTAAAGTTCGGCACAAAAAGTTATTTTATAAGTTGTGGTAAGTAATCTTAAATTCTTAAATGCAAGCATAATAAAAAGGCAAACTGGTGTGCGTCGGGTGAAAATTTTTTCAGATTCAATTTTACCTAGTGAATTTTATTTTGAGAAATGCATTGATTTTTTGTACGGATGAAACTTAAACATTGCCTAAAAGTAGGATTACTTTTAGTTTTACATAACAAAGCGTTTAATTTGCAAAACAAAGTGTAATCAATTACTTGCAGCGATTTGCACGTGATTTATTTACCCTTTTATTTTCTGTGCATATTAATATCACTTTGCATATTTTAATATTGGTTTTTAAACGACGAAATCAATATAATCAAAAGCTTATTTTTTTTACTTTCCCTGCAAATTTAAGCTTTTCATGTGTTTTTTTACAAACACAAAATTAATTTTCATGCCGGACAAGCAGGGCGGCAGAACGGAGCATTTAATGCCAATGGATGATAAAAATCTTACGAATGTAACTGAAGAAGCAACTACTGTTGCAAGCTTTCTAAAAAACCCTAATACAAACAAAAAAAATACTGAGGTAACAGCACCTGTACAAGTTGTTGAATCGCTAACTACGCCTGTAGCAGAGCCTCAAATAAAAAAGCCTGCAAAAAAAGCACCAGCACAACCAAAACCGGCTACTTCTACTGAAAAAAAGCCGCATAAACCTGCACAGTCACACGCCAGTAAAAAACTTCCTACCGGTGAGCCTAACAGTACTTTATTAGTTGCTGCACCCGAAAAAAAAGAGCAACCTAAAAAAGCAAAACCAGCTTTACCACAGCTTTTAGTTTCCGCAGATGAGCAAACAAAAAATAAAGCTTTTGTTAAATCGGCAAAACCTACACCAAAAGCACACCCAAAGAAAAAAACAAACGGAGTTCCTAAAAAGTCCGCACTTAAAATTATACCACTCGGTGGACTTAATGAAATAGGAAAAAACATGACGTTATATGAGTGTCATGATGATATGTTTATTGTCGATTGTGGACTTGCTTTTCCTGATGCTGACATGTTAGGTGTCGATTTAGTTATCCCGGATTTTAGCTTTGTAGAAAAAAACGCTGATAAAATTCGTGGTATTGTTATCACTCACGGTCACGAGGATCATATCGGAGCAATCCCTTATCTATTAAAAAGAATAAATATTCCTATTTATGCAACACGTCTTACAATTGGATTAATTCAAGGTAAACTAAAAGAGCATGGCCTTTTAGCTACTGCACAGTTAAACGTTGTAACTGCACACGAAAAAGTCAAGATGGGTTGTATGGAAGTTGAATTTGTTAGAGTTAATCACTCTATTCCTGATGCTATGGCACTTGCTATTCACACGCCATCTGGTGTTGTCATTCAAACCGGAGACTTTAAAATCGACTATTCCCCTATCGAAGGCGACGTTATAGATTTAGCAAGACTTTCACAGCTTGGAAACGAAGGCGTATTATGCTTGCTTTCCGATTCTACTAATGCTGAACGTCCTGGCTCAACTGTAAGTGAACGCAAAGTCGGAAAGACGTTTCAGAATTTATTTAATAACGCTGAGGGCAGAAGAATTATTATTGCGACCTTTGCCTCAAACATACACAGAGTACAGCAAATTATCAACACTGCAGTTAAATTCGGAAGAAAAGTTGCAGTTTCCGGCAGAAGTATGGAAAACGTTGTTGCTATTGCAATGGAACTCGGCTATTTAACAGTACCGGAAGGGCTTCTAATCGATGTTGATTCCATGTCACGTTATCCTAAAGAAAAGATTATATTAATAACTACAGGAAGTCAAGGCGAGCCTATGTCGGCACTATCTAGAATGGCTTCAGGTGACCATAGAAAAGTTAATGTTACAGCAGACGACTACATTATTATTTCTGCAACGCCAATACCGGGAAATGAAAAGCACGTAAATAGAGTTGTTAATGAACTTTTACGTTTAGGCGCTGATGTTGTTTATGATTCTATGTACGAAGTTCACGTTTCAGGACATGCTTGTCAAGATGAACTTAAAATGATGCTTGCTATCACTAAACCGCAGTTTTTTATGCCGGTACATGGTGAGTATAAGCATTTAAAAGCACATTCTCGTCTAGCCCTTGAAATGGGAATTGAGCCAAACCATATTCACATCGGTGAAATCGGACAAGTTATACAGCTAACGCCTGATAAAATTGAGCTTGTTGGAACAGTGGAAGCTGGTCGTGTACTTGTCGACGGTTTAGGTGTTGGAGACGTTGGAGCAATTGTTTTAAGAGACAGAAAACATTTAGCTCAAGACGGACTTATTATAGTAGTTGTTACTATCGAATCACAAACCGGTGCTGTTATTGCAGGGCCTGATATCGTTTCACGTGGTTTTGTGTACGTGCGTGAATCGGAAGAACTTATGGACGATGCACGTAAAGTCGTTAAGAAAACGCTTGACGAATGCTATAACAGTTCAATAAGAGACTGGGCGTCAATTAAGATTAACGTTCGAGACGATTTATCAAACTTCATCTATAAAAAGACAAAACGTGGTCCTATGATTTTGCCTATAATAATGGAAATATAATTAACTTTCCTTTTATTTTAAATAAGTAATTGGATTAGATGTTGAAAGGTACTGTGACAGAATGAAACATAAGAAAATATGGCTTTTAAAGCCCGTTTATGTTCTTTTGATAATTATAAGCGCTGTGCTTATGGTGGCGTTGTTTTTTTCTAATATAACATTGTTTTTAATAATGCTACCGTTTGTTTTAGCCGCTATCGGATACTGTGTATATGCACTTCACACTATGCAAAAAGAAATGTATAGCATGGTAAAATCTGTGGGTCAAGAGCTAACTAATACTCATAACTCAAGCTTAATAGATTTTCCAATAGCTGCACTAATCATTTCAGATTCCGGCGAGGTTGTATGGTATAATGATAGCTTTAAAGATGGCGTTTTAAAAGAACATGAGGATATTTTCGGACTTAATTTTTGCACAATAGTAGGTCAGTCGTTGGAAGAGATAACTTCAAAACAAGGTCTTACCCACTATAATGACGGCTATTATGAAACTTTTTCATTTAATGCCGGTCAACAGGATGCAAATCTGTTTATGATTTACTTTGTTGACGTAACTAAGCTTAAAAAGACAGCAATTGAATTTAAAAAAACTCACCCTGTTGTAATGATACTGCTTATTGATAATTATGACGATACGATAAAAAACAATAACGAAAGTGAAAAATCACTTTTACTAAGTCATGTACAAAATGTACTTCAAGAATTTATGGATAAAACAAGTGGGTTTATAAAAAAGCTTGACTCTGATAGATATCTTGCTGTAATTGAACAGCAACATTTAGACGAAATCATCGCAACACGGTTTGATATCTTGGATAAAACCAGAGAAATAATGACAGAAAATCACGTTTCCATAACCTTGTCAATTGGAATAGCGCAAGTAAAAACAACGCTTAAACGTGCTGAAAACGAAGCAAGACAGTCTCTTGATATGGCTTTAGGCAGAGGTGGCGACCAGGTCGCTATGAAAACAGATGCAGGATACGAATTTTTTGGCGGAGTTTCAAAAGGCGTTGAAAAGCGTACTAAAGTTAAAACAAGAATTGTTGCAAACGCTTTAACCGAAATGGTTAAAAACAGTAGTAATGTGCTTGTAATGGGTCACAAATATGCAGACTTAGACTCACTAGGCTCGGCTATTGGAATCGCAAAGGCTTGCACAGCACTAAATAGAAGTGTTAATATTGTTATTGATAAAAAAAGAAACCTTGCCTCATGTTTAATTGAAATGATGGAGCAAAATGATAAAGCGGACATTTTTGTAGACCCTGATTTAGCACTCGAGCTAGTTAATGATAAAACTCTTTTGATTATTTTAGATACGCATTCCCCATCACTAATTGAAAGTGCGGACGTATTTAATATTTGCAAAACGGTCGTAGTTATTGACCATCATAGAAAAGTTGTTAATTATATTGATAGTGCAGTTATATTTTTTCACGAGCCTTATGCCTCGTCAACGTCGGAAATGGTAACCGAACTCGTACAATATTTTGGCGATAGGTGTGTACTTACTCATGTAGAGGCGCAAGCACTTCTTGCAGGAATTATGTTAGATACAAGAAATTTTGCTATGAAAACAGGTGTTAGAACATTTGAA
Source organism: Oscillospiraceae bacterium (assembly GCA_036640155.1). Classification (GTDB taxonomy): domain Bacteria; phylum Bacillota; class Clostridia; order Oscillospirales; family Ruminococcaceae; genus JAVWHI01. Next base: position 9,673 of record JAVWHI010000035.1, read on the forward strand.
GCGGCGGCATATTTACGCCGAGTTGGTGCAGACACCGGAGAAGTTCGCAAACTGTTTGCCTCGACTATGGATTCATATCAGCGTAAAACAAGAGTGGTGTCTTCAGCAGAGGTTTATAAAAACTGTGCTATTGCTACTTGTGATTTTATTTCAGACGATATGCGTTTAATAGCACCACAAGCGGCGGACGAACTTTTAGGCATTAGCAATGTCGACGCGTCTTTTGTTTTGTTTGAGCAAGATGAAATCGTTAATATTTCGGCTCGTTCTATGGGAAACTTAAATGTGCAAGTTGTTATGGAAAATTTCGGGGGCGGCGGTCATCAAAGTATGGCAGGCGCACAAGTTAAAAATTCAAGTTGTGATAAAGTAAGGCAAATGCTTTTAGAAATTATAGACAAAACTGATATTAGAAAAAGATAGAAAAGAGGACACATAATAATGAAAGTTATTTTAACCGCTGACGTTAAAGGAACAGGCAAAAAAGGTGATTTAGTAAAAGTTGCAGACGGATATGCACATAATTTTTTATTATTGAAAGGCTTAGCAGTTCAGGCAAGTGAGCAGGCAATCAACGACAAGCTAAACAAAGATAGTGCGCGTGAACATCATGCACAACAAGAACTGGATACCGCTAAAGAAATTGCAAAAAAGCTTGACGGTAAGACGATAAAGTTTCACGCTAAAGCCGGTGCTAATGGAAAACTTTTCGGCTCAATCACGTCAAAAGAGATTGCGCAAGCTCTTTTGCAAGAGTTTTCTCTTGACATTAACAAAAAGAAAATTGCACTTGAAACTGAAATAAAATCTTTTGGTAGTTTTTCCTTTGAAGTTAAAATCTTCGTTGGAGTTAGTGCAAAAATGACGGTGTTGGTTACAGAATAGGTAATACACTTATGTCAAATTCACGTTTGGCATAAGTGTATTGTCATACTTATAGGTGCAAACTAAAAACAGGAGGTAACTATGGCTTTTTACCCAGAAAACATTGTAGATCAACAACTTCCCTTCAGCCTTGAAGCAGAGCAAGCAGTTC
>JAVWHI010000035.1:10718-11749 GCA_036640155.1 Oscillospiraceae bacterium
TTACTTCTTGACCCTGATATAATTTCAGCTGTTTTGGAGTTTGTTACAATCCCGGAAATGTTTTTTAAACAGCAACACAGAGATTTATTTGCAGTGCTTATTAATATGTTTAATATAAGTAAGCCTATTGATTTTGTAACAGTTTTGGACGAGTGTATTAAAGCAAACGTATTTGATACTCAAGAAAATGCAAAACTTTATTTAACAAAACTTATGCAAATAGTACCATCTACTTCAAATGTTACTGATTATTGTATCATTGTTCAGGATAAATATTATATAAGAACACTTATTAACGCTTCGGAAGAAACGATTACCGAAGCGACACAAGGTGACTTTGATGCACAGCAAATACTTGATGCTGCCGAACAGCGTATTTATAACATAAGACAAGGTAAAGACGCAGCCTCTTTAGTTCCAATAGATTCAGTTATTATAAAAACATATGATACATTACAAAAACTTACCGGTGAAGATAAAGACTTGTATTTAGGCTTACCTACAGGTTTTACAAGGCTTGATGCGATGATGACCGGACTTAATAAGTCGGATTTGATTTTATTAGCAGCACGTCCTGGTATGGGTAAAACCAGCTTTGCGTTAAATATTGCAACTCATGTAGCTAAAAAAACAAAAAAAGATGTTGCTATTTTTTCACTTGAAATGTCAAACGAGCAGTTGGTGTCTAGAGTACTTTCGAGTGAGGCTCAAATTCAAAGTCAAAAGCTTAGAACGGGTCATTTAACTACAGAAGAGTGGATTCAACTGGCTGCAAGTGCAGAAATTCTTTCTAAAACACATATATATTTAGACGATTCAGCAGGAATTACAATTGCCGAAATGAAAGCAAAACTAAGACGACTTAAAAATTTAGGGCTAGTAGTTATAGACTATTTACAGCTTATGTCAACCGGAAAAAGAAACGAAAACCGTGTTCAGGAAATATCGCAAATGACAAGAAATCTAAAAATCATGGCAAAAGAATTAAATATTCCTATCCTACTGTTATCCCAGTTATCTCGTGCTTCAGA
>JAVWHI010000036.1:0-5473 GCA_036640155.1 Oscillospiraceae bacterium
CAACCATCTTTAGTAGGGTAGACTGAAAATGGGTCGCCTGCCGGAAATCCCATTTGTGCATCCGTCACAGCGTATGGGTCTATAGGTGAAATAGAAAGCATGCTATTGTAAAAATTATATCCCCATTGTAAAAAGCCACGAAGATTATAGATGTAACACTGTAATCCAAAAACACGATTGCGATATGATGGCATAGCAATAAATCTGTTTGTCACTTTTAACTTTTGAGCGCAACAGTAGTATGCAAATAAATTTTCGGTGTCAGCTGATAAAAATTTTTCTATATGGTCGATTGCAACGACTGGGTGAGATATGCTTGATTTTTCATAAAGTTCAAAACTTGATATAGCGTCCATTATCGGTATTTGTGGCAAATGTTCATGCACTAATTTACTAGCAGCAAGATAGTTTTCACAGTCCCCTATATCCGGCTCATCTGAAACATGCAAATAGCACCTGTTTTGTAAGTTGTTATTGTAAATATAACCTTTGAGCGACACTAAAAATTGCGATAAAAAACTTATATATTCTTTAGAATCACTTTTAGTATCCCAACCGAATATCTGCTTTACCTGTGAGTTTTCCAAAGCCATTATTTTCGGTGCAAAATGCGCCCCCCACTGAGTAAATAAATGTGCCATCTCAAAATATTTAACGCCACAATCGTCGCACATTTTTATCCATTTATCAAGATTATTATACGAAAAAGTATATGTATCACCGTTTTTAATAACGTCTACTAGTTGACATGTTTTTCTGGAAGTACCCTCTGCTGTATCTAACGGAGGGGTGAAAAGCGGTGTTAAAATCGTATTTATGCCATATTTAACTGCCATTTTTACATATTGCTCTGCAATCTCAAAAAACTGTGGTGTGAACATTTTCACGTTGTGATAATTGCAAATACCATCGCAATGAAACCACTGGGTTACAGTTAAATCCGTTTCTGGCAAAGTGGCATCATAAACTATTACTGGTAATTTTGATTGCCCTTTATTTTCGCCTGATTCGATATCAATATTAATGTAATGTTCTCCCACTGGAATATTAGCAGAATCAATTTCTACCCATAATGTATTCCAACGCTTGTTAATAAAATTTACACCCGAGTCAAAGGATTGCAAAACGTCCGGGTAAAACCCCGGCTCTGTTCTTAAATAGTTGTCGTTTTGTTCGTATGCTAAAAAAGCACATGGCACATGCCCTACTTGTTTTATCACTACCGAATTTTTAATATCAGAGTCAACCGAAACATTTGCATACGCTCTCCCGTTTACCGGCTCATCTATGTTAAATACCACCTGATAGCTTGACAACTGGTTTTTTAGCATAAGCTTATTATCAATTTCAAAAAAACCATTCTCGTTATCCCAGAATGGTTTTTCAAGAGAACTTATCGTTTTTATTTTTATCATAGTAATCTCACCTTTTTATCTCACTACTAGATTTGCAACTTTCCAGTTTCCTTCATCTTTTACATAGCAAACGGTATACTTAGTATCATAATTATAAGCTTTTGCGTCTCTCTTTATGACATAAGTAAAATCCACATCAACTGTAAAAGCATTGTCATTATATAAAGTTAAATTGGAAGCTTTTAAGTTTTCATAGCTATGCGAATTGTGTTTTAAATACCAACCGCCATAATATCCGGACATATCCGTATAATATGAGGTTTCTTTCAAAATATCTTTAGCTAATTCCTTAAACTTTAAATCATTTGATACAAATGCAGCATAATTTTTAGAAAAATCCAACGCCATATTACTATACTCATTTATAAGTTCTTCACTTATATCAACATAAACAACGACTGAGTTTTCATTTTTTATTGATTTAACTGCGACTTCACTTCCATCAGCTCTTTTAGCCACAAGCAGTGGGTTATCAAAGGTTGTTAGAATATCAAATTTTTGCATTGTCGGTCTTTTTTTCTCGTCATTTATAGCATCAAAAAGTTTTAGCCCCGGGAGTGTCGCTACAGTTTCTGACGGTTTTTGAAGTACACCGTTTGAAAAAATACTGATGTCAGATGGTGCAATAACTTCATGCTTTTTTGGCTCAATTCCCAAAATTCTTATTTTATACTTAGGAAATTTGTGACGACTTAGCTCCCCTGACTCAACAAGTCCTATTTTAAGTGCCTTTTTCTTAGCTGCATAGACTTCATATTCTTTATGTTCACTTTTAGAAGTTGTCGAATCATAAGCTTTTATATCGCTATATCCACTTTCAAATTGTTCTTTTATATAGTTAGTAAACCCTTGTAAGTCTGCTGATTTATCTTCTTTATATCCTGCCACTTCAAATGCTTTATCATATTGTTCATTTTTTAATAAATCTACATAATCCAAAACCGCATTTTGCGGTGTATTTTTTTCAAAGTCGGCAAGATATGACCAAAGTCCTATAAGAAAGACAATAATTCCTACAGTTAATATTGACGACAGTCCAATCAGTATCCATTTAAATTTATTGCTGCGTGTCGTTGTTTTCAAAAAAACCAACCTTTCTGCAAATTAATATAATTGCACTACTTAATTACAAAAGCCGTAGGCAGATCTCTCGGCCCTGTTAAAGACGCACACGTTGTAACTAATTCTCCTTGATAGTACATAACAGCAGAAGCACCGCCATCCAGATTTCCAGCATTAACTGCTTTATACTCTACCATTACATCTATTAAGTCTTTATATGATGCTCCAATACTGTGCGATTGACGACCGTCTATAACCAAAATAAGTAACGCACCATCTGCACGTTGACCTATAGCTGTTCTAGGGTTAAGCCCACCGCCAGTGCCAGGGGATTTCGTTGGAACGGAATTTGTAATAAGTGCAGGTCCAAATGTTACAGCATCACGGACGTTCTTTTTTAGTGCCTCGCCTGCTGTCAAAATTCCAACTATAAGACGATTATTTTTATCAATTCCTATTATAGAGCCACCTGTTTTTTCAGTGCCAAAGACTAGTTTTGAGTCTTTTATTACAAATCCTAATGGCATACCGCCTTTTCCAACTCCGCCTTTATCTTCAAACCCTCCGGCGTTAATTCCGGCAATGGCTCCTTCAGCTTTTATCATAGCCTCAACTGTCATACCGCTTTTTTCTCTATCAAATTGCGGAAGTGTTGCAACTTTAAGCCTTGACGGGTCATGAACTACCATCATTTTTCCTTTATATGTTCCACCGACAACATCAAAAATCTCAATTGCCTTTTCCGGAACTACTTCCTCTTTTGGAGGTTCAAATTCAACATTTGTATCAGTAACTTCACCGGTATCAACCAGATTGTTTTTTGCTTGAATCTCTTTTATTTGAGCTTCGCTAAAATACATCCGTGCCAAAAATTTAGCCGCCGACGTTTCCATAACCGTTGTTACAAACATATCACGTGCTGTTTTAGACGGACCTTTTGTAATAATTGTAGTAACAGAAAAAAAGCACACTATAAAGGCTAAGAGCAGCACTCCTAATACTGATAACGACCTCAAAACAATTGTTTTTACTCTGCTTCTTGGACTTTTATAAGATACAGTTTTGATATCATTTTTTACGAATCCGTTACTGCGTTCTCGTGATACTGCACTCTTATTTCTTTCTTTTAAATGTTGCATATATTGTCTCCTTTTTATAGTACAATGTGAATAAGTGCGTGATTACAGTTAATTATTTTTCACCTTTGTTTTTATTTTCTTTCTTTCTTCTTTGCAGTGCAAACACTATTAACACTGTTATTGACAAAGCTATAACAGAAGCACCTATAACACCTATTATTATTAAATTTCGTGTATGTATCACAGGCGACACCGGTCGTAACGGTGCTTCTACATCAGAGCCTAAAGGTGGAACTGTCGTAATAGACGACAAGTCCTGTACGTTTGGTTGTGATGTTGGCTGAGATACTTCCGAGTTTTCCTGAGTAGGTTTTATATTTTCAAAAAAGTCGTCTTTGTTTTTATCTTCTCCCACTAAAGAACGATAAAGTCCAAACTTTCTACAATCATATTTTCCTGTTTGGTGAACAGCAAAATGCTTTGTTTGCGATTGGTGACAAGCAAACCCCTTTTTCGCCATTTCAAATGCAGTCTCACCGCCAAAGTTTTGTAATGGCTTATCCCAATTCATAACAATCGGATTTTTTTCATAGAGATGCAAGTACAGTTTTTTTACATCCCATACACCGAATTGTTGAGCGATTTTTGGATATACTTGCGCATCTGCACTTGTTTTTACAGCCTCACAAACAGACTGCGCTCCTAAAATATGCACACCGTGTCCGTATTCACCTTTTAAATCTTGAGCTATAACGACCTCTGGTTTAAATCTTCTAATAAGCATTGCAGCGTATTTTTGCATGTCATCACGATTGTACATTTTTTCTGCTTGTGCCAAATCTGCGGCAAACTTATCTGGAAAGCCACCGATAACAGGATACGCTCTGATTCCAACCGTCCATAAACCGTTTAAAAGTTCATGTGGTCTATACCATTCTGTCCAATGATTAGTTATGTACGCTACTTGCACCTTTTTCTTTTGCTCTCCAGCATATGTTGGAAGTGTGCCTCCAAACCACAAGTGTTCATCATCAGCGTGGGTTGAAAACACGAGCATATCAGCTTTTTCATATGGCATATTCCAGTTTTGAACATACTTTGGTGGCTCCCCTTTTGAAAAAACCAAAATATCGCATAATGACATTTCATTATTTTCAATTGTGATTGATATAGTTTCTGATGGGCTTTTAATTTTCACATAGTCGTGTATAAATCCACCCTCACCGCAAACCTGTGTTTGTGTATTTGACTCGATACTCCAGTTTCCAAGCGGTAAATCACTCACCATGTATATTGAATGTATTTTTTCAGGTGCTACTAGCTTTATAGTTACAGTCCCACTGTGTTTCCACTTAGTTTTAAGGTTATTATCTTGTAAGTTTGAAAGAGTGGTTTCTTTAACGTTTGCTGTAAATTTTGTTTGTGCTGTGATATCTGTTGCAGAAGGAGTGCTTAAAGTAGCAGCATTAATATTTGTACTTAAAGAAACAATTCCAACAAGTACAACTACCAGTGATATATATCTCATTATATTATTCATAATATTTGCACTCCATTCCTGTGTTTTTATTCGGCAGACTGCCTTTTTACCCGATTGTATTCTCTTAATACAGTATATATTGTTAGGGCATTTTTTGCAAGTTACAATTCAGTAAAGATTTTAAAAAAAATGTCTCATTTTGTAATAATACTATTATTTAATCAAACAAACTTATTACTTTTATTAGCTTGAGCGATTATTTTTATAAAAGCACATTTTAAAAGCCTTGACAAATTTATTCATCAAGGCTTTTAACTGTTTTATTTTGTTACAGGTTTTCCTGCAATTAGATTTTCGATTTCTTTTGCAACTTTTTCAGGATAAGATGCGCGTCCGGCAAGGTCACGATTACCATTAACTTCGTAAATATATGATCT
>JAVWHI010000036.1:5483-11425 GCA_036640155.1 Oscillospiraceae bacterium
CAATGGATAGAGAACTAATTTGTCATCTGCATGACCATTGTTATATTTATAAGTTATACTCATAACCGCACCACCAGTGGCTGGCGACGTGTTGATTTTATCAACCGGTGTCGTATACATAATCTGCAATAGTGTTCTAAACTGGGTATCAGAAACAGTGTTTCCATTGCAAGTTACTGCAAGTACGGCAGCATCTTTATCATCTTTTGAATGAGTTAACTTAAATAAATAGTCCTTATCATTTGCGTTAACAGCTATTGCATCAAGGTCTAAAACGTTAGGCATTAAAACTATTGATGACATAACCTTTTCAGCGTCCATATCCAACCAAACCATTTTCGTTTTATCAACAACGTAAATTATGTCACTTGCTTCTTTCATAACATAATATGATGCTGTTGTATGCGTATGGTCTTTTAAATTTTCGCCTTCTTCATGCTGACAATCTCTGCCATTACCAATAATGATTTTAGCAACTTTAGTGTCATCATATTTTATTTCAACTGTTGCAGCAGGTTTATCAAGTCCATAGTCTTGCTTTTCTTTGGCTGTAGCTTTTGCAGAAACAATTTCTGTTGCTGACATTCCAAATAGCGAATAAATATATGGCTCTGTAACAGTTGTGTTAATAGCAATATTAACAGGACTTGTCATGTTAAGCACTTTTTGCAGCATCTCAACGCTAGAGTCTTTGTTTGTGTTTTCAAATATAATTGGCTTTGCAAGATCCGGACGTGTCACAGTTAGCTTTTGAATTTGTGGAATCGTTTTTGAATCTTGCTTATCAAACGATGGGTAAAGAAGAGTATCTAAATAAGAATACTTATTCTTCGTTAAAACTTCTATTCCATATCCATCCGATACATAAACCTTTGTTTCTCCCTTAATCATGAAGTAATAATTAGCAGTATCGGTAGTTTTGTTTCCCAAAATTACTTCATACGTGTTCCCATTTTTATACTTAAGTTTACACGTTGCACGTGGCTTTGCAAGCCCATATTCTTCAAGATTATCAGCAGTTTCAGTCACAATTTGACTTGCGTTTAGTGTACTTAAAGTTGTCGCAAAATTAGTGTATTTATAATCGACATACGCTAAGTCTGCAAGCTCTGAAATGCCCCACTTTTTTTCACCTACTAGCTTGATTTCATACTCTCCACCTTTGTTGGAAACAATCGCAGATTCCAACGTTTGCTCATCTTCACTAATAACTGAAATTGCTGGTTTTGGTGCAGTTGATGATGTTTCATCAGCTGGTTTTTTTTGTGTTTTAAGCAAGAATACAAGAAGTCCTCCTAACAATAATAAAACAGCTCCGCCTATTATTATTGCCTTGACTTTTTTACTCATAAATGCCTCCTACGTAACCACACAACTAGTCCAATAACAAGAAGAGCAACTGGGATGACAATTGTAAATAAAATTGAATATATACTAATTTGCATTGGTGTTATTTGAATAGTTGATTGTTCAAAATTAACCGGTACAATTTTTATTGTATCTTCTTTTCCAGAAGCAAGGTTTGCAAGCTGTATAACAAAATCGCCATTAGTAAAGTTTGCATTAGTTATAAATGGTGAACTTAGCATTGATTCTGCGGCAAAAGTTATAACACTTGAAACTTTTGGATCTGTGCCTTCAAATTTTGTCTTGTCGCTCTTAACAACGGTTGACATAGTGTTTTTTTCTTGCTTGGAAGCATCAAATTTATCATCAGCATCAGCTGGCATTATAACAGCAGATGGTGCGGTTTGAACAAGAGGCGTTGTAGTTCTGCTATCTTTTTCTGTAAAGATTTGTTCAATTGGATGCGCATATGACGTTACAAAAAAAGTATTTGGGTTTTTAAGAAGTTTTGCATGTTCTTCACTTACAACTTTGTTAATTGGATTGTAAGCATAAGCAACAGCATTGTTTTGGTCTGTTTCCAGAATTATTCCTGGATTAACCTTAATTCCCCATTCAGCTAAAAACTCATCTACATTTGTTAGTGCAGATTGGTCTTGTGAGGCAATAAACATAAGAGTTTTTCCGTATTCACCATCATTATCTAAAAACGCATCTATCTTTTTAAGTTCTTCTTTTGTTAAATCGTTTTTAGGTGCAGGCAATAAAACAATTTTGCTGTCTTTGTTGATATCTTGAGTTAAAATATTAACAGTTTCAACTGCATAGTTGTTTTGCTTTAATAGTGCAACATAATCGGTTAAAGCCGAGTTAGAGCCTGTTTGAATTAGTGAAACAGTTGTTGGGTTTTTATCCGAAACATACATTAATGCGCCGGTCATAACCTGCTCTGCTTTTGAACTGATTTTTTCCTGCTCACCTGTGAACTGATTGCCTTGCGTTACATTAAACAAATCCATAGCAGCGATTTTTTTAATTCTTTTTGTGCTTTGTGCTTCAATAATAATATCGCCTTGTGCTATTGTTTCTGTAGGATACTTTTGAACAAATGTTGGATTTTTAAGCAAATCAACATATTCTGTTTTAATTAGTGGATTGTATTTTGTGTAATTTTCAATTACTTCATATGCTTGTTTGAAATACTCTCCGGAATTTTTAAACTGCGATTCGCTAACGCATATTGTCATTGTTACAGGGTCTTTTATTCCCTTAACATAATCAACTGTATCTTGTGTTAGGGTGAAACGACTGTCTTTTGTTAAATCTATATCAAGAGGAAACCTCTCTAATAATAAAGTCGCTATAAAATTAATAACTACAACAGCTACAACAAATCCAATCGTAATAATTGTCGCTAAAGAGCCGTGTTTGAAGCGACGATCAGACAAAAATTTAATTTTCATACACTTATCTCCTTAACTCCATCTTTTTTTCTCTAATACTCTTACAGTTAGGAAATTGAAAATTACAATAACGCTAACAAAGAATATTACGTGTGCTATATTCAACTGGCCACTCACAAAGTCGTTATATCTGCCCATAATGGACATTTGCGTAAACAACTTCTTTAAGAAATCCGTTGGTACAGTTTGTGCGATTGAATCAAACATAAATAAGAACATCATAATTGCAAAAGTCACAACTGCCGAAACCATTTGGCTTTGTGTTAATGAAGAAACGAACAATCCTATTGCAATTAAAGATGCACCCACCAGAAGAAGACCTAAAAAGTTTCCTAAGAGTATGTTCCAATCCGGTTGTGTGAAAGTTGCCATGATTATAACATAAAGTACAGTTATTGCAATACCTAACAAATACATAACAAATGCTGCTAAATATTTACCTATAACAATACCGCTTAGGTTTACGGGTGAAGTGAATAGTAATTGGTCGGTTTTTTGCTTTTTTTCTTCACTCATTAATCTCATAGTTAAAATTGGTACAACAAACATTACCGTCGTAAACAATGAGCTGAAAACATATTGTATATATGAAGATCCACTTCCTAAAACATCAGAGAAAAATTGACCTCCAAAATAATACATTACCGCTAGAAAAATATATCCCAATGGTGAAGTAAAATATGCTTTAAATTCTCGTCTAAATATAGCAGTCATTATGCTTCACCTCCATCATCAGTAGTTAACTTCAAGAAGATATCTTCAAGAGTTAATTCACTTGAACGCATTCCAAGAAGTGGCCAATTTCTTTGTGCTAGGCGGCTAAATACTTCACGTCGAATGTCAATTCCCTCATCTGCCTCGACAATATAATCAAAAACTCCATCTTCACGTTTACCGAGTTCTTGAACTTCTTTCATTCCTGCTATACCATTTAGCATCTTTGATACTTCGCTTTCAGGTCCCTCAACTCTTATATTAAAGCGTTTATCTTTACTTAAGTCTCGAGATAGATTGCCTTCCGTATCATCAGCAACAATTCTACCGTTGTTAATAACTATAACTCTATCACAAACAGCTTGCACTTCAGGCAAAATATGAGAGGATAAAATAACAGTATGAGTTGAACTTAACTGCTTAATTAACGTCCTTATTTCAATAATTTGTTTTGGGTCAAGTCCTACAGTCGGCTCGTCTAAAACAAGCACTTCAGGATTACCAATTAGAGCTTGTGCAATTCCAACACGCTGTTTATATCCCTTTGAAAGATTGCTAATAAGTCTTCCAAAAACGTTTGAAATTTTCACGATATCGCAAACTTTTTTAATATGCTCGTTTCGTGGCTCCTTAACGTTTTTTAAGTCATAAACAAATTCCAGATATTCTCGAACTGTCATGTCAGGATATAACGGTGGCTGCTCAGGCAGATAACCTATACATTTCTTTGCTGCAATTGGGTTTTCTAGTATATCAAACTCTCCAATTTTAGCGTTACCGCCGGTCGCAGAAAGATATCCCGTAAGGATATTCATTGTCGTTGATTTACCTGCTCCGTTCGGACCAAGAAATCCTAAAATTTCACCTTTGTTTACGGTAAAAGAGATGTTGTCTACTGCTATCTTTGAGCCGTATTTTTTGGTGAGATTTTTAACCTCAATCATTCGCTTTCCTCCTATATTATGCATAAAAGTAATAATCACTATTACGCGTTTTACAATTTATCGAAACTGTATCTATTAAATAATATCATATTTTGAGTATTTTGACTAGGTGCTTTTGTGAAATAAATGTGTATTGTTTATAAAAAGTCTGTTTAGCTTGAGTGAATTACCATAAAATTACCCTAAGTTGTTTATTTTACGACAACGCCAGTATAATACTTGGTTAAAATCTGCTCATAACTATAGTTCTCATTTTCAGAGTATCCAATTGCACCGCCTTGGCTCATTCCTACACCATGTCCATAACCATTTGTGGTAAAATTAAAATTTTCTCCGACTACTTCAATTGATGTTATCTTAGGACTTTTTAAATTTCCTGCACCAAAAACGCTCTCTCTTAACTTTCTACCTGTTGTCATTACGTTGCACACTTTTATATTATGCACAAAACCGCCATCAGTTTTAGTAGCTTCATTTAAATTAAACCACGTCTTTGGGTCACCGGACGATGTGATTCCGAGTTTAGACTTTAAAAGCGTTGATGTTTGAGACACGCTAAGCGTGTATGTTCTTATATAGTCATCATACTTACTAGGTACTCCTCTTAAATAAGGCACTACACCGCCCCACACATATTCCGAAGACTGAGTATGTCCTCCTGAATAAGCATGATATGAGGCGTTTATAACTTTTCCATCGTAATAGATTAATTTACTAGCGACTTCACGTACTAGTTCAATTGTTTTAGTGTGAGGCTTTATATATGGCATTCCAGGGTATTTCCCATTTCTAGCTTTATAGTATTCCATATAACTATGAGACGCTACTGCTTGTGCTTTATATGCTTCGTATCTTTTTACCATAGGAACAGAATTTGTTCCTATTATTTCAGCTTGCACTGCACCTGCTAAAATATTGATGAAGTCTTCATCAACTGCAGGCGGTGGTGTAACTGAACTATCAGAATTTGAAGAACTCGGCAAAGATGAGGACTCACTTGAAGACGATGACGATGAAGAGCTTGATTGGGAAGAAGACGGTTTTGAACTTTCGCTTGATGGTGGAAACAAGCTATCGGGGTCTTCAGGTGGTGTGGAATTAATAATTTCACTTGAGTTTGGCGTGCTATTAGAATTTGATTGTGAGTGTGAATCACTAAGGCTTGAAAGTTCACTTAATACTTCGCTTGAAGTCTGCGATGAGTCTTGCGAAACATCACTATCAAACAACTGTCCTATTCCAATTTCACTGTTTTGCAAAAAATCGTTTTGTGGTTTTGAGGCAACATCTACCATAATAACCGGCACTTTTGATGCGCCAAAAAGCAAGCTAACACTGAAAAAGACAAGACTTATGACTAGTCCAATAATCTGTAAGCACAACTTCTTCATATGCACACCCTTTCTTTGCTATACTTCTTGCAATATAGCTTTATTTTTACGGTACTACTGGGGGTTGTTCACTTGAAACTGGG
>JAVWHI010000037.1:0-10902 GCA_036640155.1 Oscillospiraceae bacterium
AATGAGGGTATAATAGTACTGCCACCAAACATTAACACTAGTGATATCGGTTTTACTTGCAATGATGATAAAAGTATTAATTTTGGACTGCTTGCTGTAAAAAACCTTGGTAAAGGTGTTATTATAAAAATAATTAACGAGAGAGAAAACAACGGAAAGTTTACTTCGTTATTTGATTTTTGCGAAAGATTAGCCCAAACAGAACTTAATAAAAAAGCAATCGAAAGTTTAATTAAATGCGGTGCATTTGACACGTTTGATAATAATAGAATGGAAATGATGCGCTCATATGAAAAAATAATTGATACTATTGACTATGATATTAGAAAAAATGTGATAGGACAAATTGACTTTTTTTCGGCTCAATCTATTAATAAAAAAGAGTTTGTTATTCCAAAATGCGAAAATTATTCTCACAAAGAACTGCTCAACATGGAAAAAGAAGTAACGGGGCTTTATGTGTCAGGTCATCCTTTAGACGAATTTAATTCACTTAGTTGTGATCCAAAATATGTGAAAATAGCTACTCTTTTAAATGATTTTGATGAAAAACAACTTAAAGACGCTAGAGTTGTAAATGTATTAGGAATAGTTGTTTCAAGAAAAATTTTAAACACTAAGTCGGGTAATAACATGGCGTTTATTAAACTTGAAGACAAAAGTGCAAGTATTGAAGTTATTGCCTTTCCAAATGTTTTTGCTCAAAACAGTTCGATTTTACAGACGGATTCAGTAATAAGCATAAACGGTAAAATATCATTAAAAGATGACGAATCACCTAAAATAATAATTGAAACTGTAGTTGATGCTAGAAAACTAAATGTGAGAATAAATAAAACCATGTATATAAAGTTAAAATCAAGAAAAACTGAAGATATTGATATAATTGTAGGAATACTCAAAAAAAACAGTGGCACAGACAAGGTTATGATTTACATTGAAGATGAAAAAAAATATATATCTCGTGAAGACATTAAGGTTAATTGTAACGAAACTTTACTAAGTGAGTTAAAACTTTTTGTAGGAGATACTAATGTTGTTATTAAAAGCGACAAATAACATCTTTTTTATTGACATGTTCATATTATGTGAGTAAAATTAAAAAGGTAAAGTGATAATTTAACTTTTTGGAGGAAGAAATAATGAAACAAAAAACCATTGGAGTTTTAACAAGTGGTGGAGATGCACCAGGAATGAATGCAGCGGTAAGGTCCGTAGTTAAAACTGCGATCTCCAGAGGCTTTAAAGTTATAGGAATAAGACGAGGTTATAATGGACTAATTAACGGTGAAATGTCTGAAATGAATTTGCGTTCGGTCTCTGACGTTATTCAAAGAGGCGGAACTTTATTATACACAGCACGTTGTCATGAGTTTAGATATGAAGAAGGCGTTTTAAAAGGCAAGGAAAGTTGTGTTAACGCTGGAATTGATGGCATTGTTGTTGTTGGTGGCGATGGCTCGTTTCGTGGAGCTGCCGATTTATCTAAAGCAGGAATCCCATGTGTTGGCATACCATGCACAATAGATAACGATATTTCATCAACAGAATTTACAATAGGATATGACACAGCTATGAATACTGCTGTTCAAATGATAGATAGAATCCGTGATACAGCTCAATCACACGACCGTTGTAGTGTTGTAGAAGTTATGGGACGTCATGCAGGACATATTGCTTTAAATGTAGGTATAGCAGTAGGTGCAACGCAAATTCTAGTGCCTGAAATAAGCTATGAATTTGATGATATAATAAATAAGATAAGTGAATCGCAAAAGTTAGGAAAGCATCATTTTATTATTCTAGTAGCAGAAGGAATCGGCAATACTGATAAACTTTCTAAAGAAATTGAACGTACAACAGGAATTGAAACTAGAGGTACGGTATTAGGTCATGTTCAACGTGGCGGAAATCCGACATTAAGGGATAGAGTTATTGCAAGTGAAATGGGCAATTATGCAGTTGGACTTCTTGAACGTGGAATAGGAAACAGGGTTGTTGCATTAAAAAACAATTCAGTTGTTGATTATGACATTCATGAAGCTTTGACAATGACTAAAGAAATTGATTATAACTTATATAACATTGCAAACGAACTTTCTTACTAAAAATAATATCAAAGTCACGGGGGATAGTATCTTAAATTTAGATGCAGTCTCCCGTGATTTTTTAATGTCAAATAAAAGTGAATATTTTTTTGACTTTCCTCTGTTTTTTTGGTATAATAATAAATTATACGACTGATTTTTTAAAAAAGGGAGTTACGACAAATGGATAATAAATTTTATATAACTACAGCTATAGCGTATACGTCAAGAAAACCTCATATTGGAAACACTTATGAGATTATTTTAACTGATGCCATAGCAAGATATAACAGATTAAAAGGCAAAGATGTTTTCTTTTTAACAGGTACAGACGAGCATGGGCAAAAAATTGAAGA
Organism: Oscillospiraceae bacterium; assembly: GCA_036640155.1. Taxonomy (GTDB): domain Bacteria; phylum Bacillota; class Clostridia; order Oscillospirales; family Ruminococcaceae; genus JAVWHI01. The sequence continues at coordinate 2,444 of JAVWHI010000037.1, forward strand.
AATTGCTGCTGAGGCAGGAATTAAGCCTAAAGAATATGTTGATAATATTGCAGGACAAATAAGAAACATTTGGGACTTAATGGACTCATCTTATGATGGGTTTATAAGGACTACTGATGAGCAGCATGAAAAAGTTGTTCAGAAAATATTTAAAAAACTATATGACCAAGGTGACATTTATAAAGGCACTTATGAAGGTCTTTATTGTACGCCATGTGAGTCGTTTTTTACTGGAACGCAATTAGTTAATGGAAAATGTCCCGATTGTGGCAGAGAAGTGCAAAAAACATCTGAAGAGTCATATTTTTTCAAAATGAGTAAATATCAAGATAGATTGATGAAATACATTGATGATAACCCAACTTTTATTGTGCCGGAATCTAGAAAAAAAGAAATGGTTAATAATTTTTTAAAGCCAGGTTTACAGGACTTGTGTGTTTCAAGAACGTCATTTTCATGGGGAATCCCAGTGGATTTTGATCCAAAGCATGTTGTATATGTATGGATTGATGCGTTATCTAATTATATTACAGCACTAGGTTATGACCCTGATGGAAGCAGCGAAATGTTTAAGAAGTACTGGCCGGCGGACATTCATGTTATCGGTAAGGATATTTTACGTTTTCACACAATTTATTGGCCAATTATGTTAATGGCTTTAGGTCTTGAACTTCCAAAACAAATTTTTGGACATCCATGGATGCTTTTTGGCAAAGATAAAATGAGTAAATCTCGTGGCAATGTTATTTACGCTGACGACTTAGCACAACAGTTTGGAGTAGATGCAGTTAGATATTATGCACTAAGTGAAATGCCTTATGGACAAGATGGTACAATTACTTATGACACAGTTATTTCACGATATAATTCCGATTTAGCTAATACACTCGGTAATTTAGTTAATCGCACTGTTGCAATGTCTTGCAAATATTTTGACGGTAACGTAGAAAACACAGGGGTATTTGATGAGATTGATAATCAATTTATCACTGATTGCAAAGAGTCTAAAGATAAATTTATTGAATTAATGGACGAAATTAAAGTAGCTGACACGCTAGAAATGATTATGTCACTTGCAAGAAAAAGCAATAAATATATTGATGAGACTACACCATGGACCCTTGCAAAAACGCCTGAAAATTCAAATAGATTAAAGCAAGTTTTATTTAATCTTATTGAGAGTATAAGATATATCGCCGTTATGCTTTCACCATTCATGCCAAGTACCTCAACAAAAATATTTTCTCAAATAGGCACTGATGTTGTTTCACTTGAAAGTTTAGATGAATTTGGCTGTAATAACATTAAAAAAGTTGGTGTAGGATCACCACTTTTTGAACGAATTGATGAAAAAAAGAAACTAGAAGAACTCGAACAATTTACAAAAGATAACACTCCAAAAGTAAAAGAAGCTGTAAAAGACAATTCTAAAAATGAAGTTGAAGGAATTATTACAATAGACGATTTTTCAAAAGTCGAATTAAGAATTGGTAAAATCATAGCGTGTGAAAAAGTTGAAAAATCAGACAAACTTTATTGTTTACAAATTGATGATGGAACTAAAGTTCGTCAAATTGTTAGCGGAATTGCTGCATATTATACTATAGAAGAACTGATAAATAAAAAAATAATTTTTGTTGCTAACCTCGCTCCTGTTAAACTTCGTGGCGTGTGTAGTAATGGTATGCTTTTAGCTGCTGACTGCCCAAATAAAGAAGTGAGAGTAATATTTATAGATGATGCAATCGAAATTGGCTCTAAAATTAGATAGGCGTTTAAAAAGAAGGTATTATTAAAAATGTATAGTGGAATTTTCGATTCTCACGCACATTATGACAGTGAACAGTTTGATGAAGATAGAGACGCAGTTATTAAAAACATTAATGACAATGGCGTTGTTGGTGTTATAAATGTTGGTTGTGACATTAAATCAAGTGAATTTAGTGTTAGTATTGCAAAAAAACACGGCTTTTTTTATTGCGCAGTTGGTATTCACCCTAACGAAGTCGAGGATATTGATGGCGACTATTTAGAAAAAATCGCAGTATTAGCATCGCAACAAAAAGTTGTTGCTATTGGAGAAATCGGACTTGACTATCATTATGATTCTACTTTGCGTGATGTGCAAAAAAGAGTTTTTGAGCATCAACTTCAACTAGCTAATGAACTTAATATGCCAGTTATAATTCACTCTCGTGAAGCAACACTTGATACGCAAGTATTATTAAAAAAATACAAACCACGTGGTGTTGTGCATTGTTTTTCCTCATCAAAAGAAATAGCAAAAGAGGATATAGATGCCGGTTTATACATTGGGTTTACCGGAGTGTGTACATTTAATAATGCAAAAACAATTTTAGAAGTTATAAAAATAACTCCGCTTGAGCGTATTTTACTTGAAACAGACTGTCCTTATATGGCACCTGTACCATTTAGAGGTCAACGTACAACTTCTGATATGATTGCAAAAACAGCCGAAACAATTGCAAAAATTAAAGGAATTGACACGCAAAAATTAATTGACCTTGCCACAATAAACACTCGTACACTTTTTAACATCAACCAATAACTTTTACAGTGATAAACTAGGAGGTAATATGTCTTATAAAATAAACTATGAAAATTATAATAATAATTTTGTTTTACCTCTTTCTATTACTAATGAACTTGAACTTGCAAATGAAATTGATTTAAAAATAATTTTACTTATTTTTGCTAGTCCTTCAAAGTCATATAGTATAAATCTTTTATCAAACTTATTAAAAGTTGATGACAGTATAATAAAAAAATCTATTGATTTTTGGATAGAAAAGCGTGTACTGCTAAATACCGATGAAGATGAAAAAAGTTCTGTTATTGTTAATTCCACGCAACAAATTGTGCCTAAACAAATTAAAGCAAAGGTATCCTCGGCAGAATTAACTTTTTTGTTGGACTGCGTGCAATCTATAATCTCACGACCTATAACGTCAATGGAACAATCAACAATTATAGAAATACTTGAATACGTAAATTTACCAGCTGATGTTGTAATTATGGCAATAGAATTTTGCGTTTCAAAAGATAAATTCAATGCACGTTATTTTAAAAAAGTATGTGTTTCTTGGGCAGACAATAATATTACAACTCACGAGACAGCAGAAAAGTACTTACAAATGTTGACGTTTAAAGAAACCAACGAAGCAAAAATTACCGAATGTTTTGGTATTGATAATCGTAAACTTGTTGATAAGGAAAAGGAATTTATAGACTGTTGGTTTAATAAGCTTTGTTTTGATATTCCAATTATCAAACTAGCTTATGAAAAAACAATAACCTCAATTAATAAATTATCTTTTCCATACATAAATAAAATCTTGCAAACGTGGAGCGAAAAAGGATATAAAAACATTGATGACATTACTAAAAATGAGGGGATTAAACGTCCTGCTAATACTTCATATGATTTAGATGAAATCGATAAATATTGGGACAATGTTCCCAAACTGTAGCACTTTGCGACTGACAAGTTATAATACTTTACAGCTATAATTGTCTTAGAACAGTTATAAAAAATAAACTTAAGGTGAGTTGAAATTATGGCATCACAAACTTTTATTGAAGCGATGAAAATTATTAATATTCGTCAGCAACGTGCGATAGAAAAAGCAGAAAAAGACTATGATGAAGTCACACAAAAAATCCCACGAATAAGAATGCTTACTAATTTTTTATCACAAACGAATATTAAACTTTCAAAAACAATATTTTCAAGTGGAAGTAACTCGGGGGAAATTTTTGCACAAATAATGGAAGAAAACTTAAAAGCACAGCGAGAAATCAAAGATTTACTAGTTAAAAATGGTTATAGTAAAGATTGTTTGGATATAAAATATACATGCAGCATATGTCAAGACAAAGGCTTTGTTAAAGGAAAAAGATGTACTTGCGTTGAAACGCTTATGAAAGAAATAAACATAAAGAAACTTAATAGTGCTACTTCGTTAAAGTTACATACATTTGATAGTTTTTCACTTGATTACTATAGTGATAAAATTCTGCCAAATAAGAAAACTGAAAAGCAGATAATGGGAGAAATTGTTCAGTCATGCAAAGATTATGCTGCTAAATTCTCGTTAAAATCACCGAGCATTTTAATGATAGGTGACACGGGGCTAGGAAAAACACATCTCACATTAGCAATCGCAAGTGAAGTTATAAAAAAAGGAAAAAATGTGCTTTATGTTTCTGCACTTGATATGTTTAGGGAATTGCAAAATGAACATTTTGGTAAAAATCAAACGCAAACGAATACTATTCAAGGACTTCTAGATGCTGATTTAGTAATAATTGATGATTTAGGTGCTGAATTTGAAACCTCGTTTAACATTTCCGCTTTATACAATATAGTTAATACACGGCTTAACTTATGTCATCCAACGATTATAAACACAAATCTTACATCAAAAGAAATCGAAAGCCGTTATACTCCACGTCTTGCCTCAAGAATAATGACGCTTTATAAATGTCTTAAATTTGTAGGTAAAGATGTGCGAGAAATAAAACTTAGAAATCACGAAATTTAATTTAAAAAGGAAGTGGCACCGCCAGTGGACAAAGCAATTATATTAAACGGTATTATAATTGTCGTTTTAATAGCCTTATCCGCATTTTTTTCAGCAACAGAAACAGCATTTTCATCGATTAACAGAATACGTATTAAAAACTTAGCAAATTTAGGTGACAAAAGAGCAATTAAAACAATGAAAATTTCCGATGATTATGACCGCGCACTTTCAGCAATTTTAATCGGTAACAACATTGTAAATATTGCATCTGCATCACTAGGAACTATATTATTTACAAAGTTAATAGGAGATATGGGAGTTGGAGTTTCAACTTTAGTAATGACGGTTATAGTCTTGATGTTTGGTGAAATTCTTCCAAAATCACTTGCAAAAGAAAATGCGGAGAAGTTTGCTTTATCGGTTTCGGGCATTTTAATGTTTCTTATTAAAGTTTTATCACCGGTTATTTGGGTTATTATTAAAATTAAATCAGCACTAACTAAAAAAATAGTCCGTGATGAAAATCAACCGTCCGTTACAGAAGAGGAACTAAAATATATACTTGAGGAAATCGAAGACGAGGGAATACTTAATGAGCGTGAAAGTGAATTAATGCAATCAGCACTTGAATTTGATGATATCACTGTTAGCAAAATTCTTACACCTCGAGTAGACGTAGTCGGGGCCGATGTAACAGAAGATATTGACGTTATAAGAGATTTGTTTTTAGAAGAAAGTTATTCTAGAATACCAATTTATGAAAAAAACATTGATAATATAATTGGCGTATTAAATGAACGAGATTTTATTAAAGCATATATTAAAAATAAAAATGTGGATATTAGACCGTTACTTCAAAGAACAATGTTTGTTCCGCCTAAAAAATCAATTTATCAGTTAATGAAAGAAATACAAAAAGAAAAATTACACCTTGCTGTTGTAACAGACCAGTATGGTGGCACACTTGGAATAATCACACTAGAAGATATTATTGAAGAATTAGTAGGCGAAATTTGGGACGAAAGCGACGAAGTTATTACTGAAATCACTAAAATAAATACTGATACTTATCGTGTTAATGCCGATATAAATGTTTTTGATTTACTAGAGTATTTTAATATTGATGAGTCTAATATTGATGAAGATACAAATACTTTAAGCGGTGTTGCACTTGACTATTTTGAAAAAATTCCATCAAATGGTGATAGTTTCAATTTTGAAGGTCTTAACATAATAGTCGAAAATGTAATCGACCAAAGAATTACGTCGTTTATAATAAAATTTTCTGAATAAAATTATGTTTTTGTATCAATCCGTACAAAATAAAAATGCTTTTCATTTTTGTCTTGTATTTTTATCTTATTGTATTATAATTAATATAGAACTACTTTAACGACTAAAAGCTTTAAAGTAGTAAAAGCATAACAAAACTATTTTGATGCTTATGAAAGGGAATGTTTAAGATGTTTTTTCAAAAAGATATTGAAACAATGCCACGAAGTGAAATCGAAAAACTTCAATTAGAAAGGCTTAAATGGGTTGTTGATTACTGTATTAACAACATTGAATTTTACAACAAACGTTTAAGTGCAGCAGGAGTTACAGCACAAAAAATTAAAACTCTTTCTGATATTGAGTATATTCCATATACTACAAAAGCGGACATTCGAGATACTTATCCATTTGGACTGTTTGGCAAGCCATTAAAAGAAATTGTACGTATTCACGCTTCAAGTGGAACGACTGGTAAACCTACTGTTGTAGGATATACTCGAAATGACCTTAATAATTGGTCAGACTGTGTTGCAAGACTTTGTGCAGCGGTTGGTGTTAGCGATGAAGATATAGTGCAAATTGCATTTGGATATGGCTTATTTACAGGGGCGTTAGGACTTCATTATGGATTAGAAAAACTAGGAGCGACTGTCGTTCCAGCGTCAAGTGGAAACACTGAAAAGCAAGTAATGTTAATGAAAGATTTTGGTGTTACAGGACTTGTAAGCACCCCATCATATGCGTTATATATAGCAGAAGTTGCACGTGAGCTTGGCATATCAAATGACGATTTACGTTTAAAAACAGGATTGTTTGGTTCTGAAGGAAGTACTGAACAAATGCGTGTTGAGATTGAAAAAAACTTAAACCTATTTGCAACAGATAATTATGGTATGAGCGAACTTATGGGACCTGGTGTATCTGGTGAGTGTATGTTTCGTGCAGGTATGCACATTAATGAAGACCATTTTATTCCTGAAATTATTAATAGTGAAACTGGTGACGTTTTAGCACGTGGTGAAACAGGTGAGCTTGTCATAACGACAATCACAAAAGAAGGTATACCAATGTTAAGATATCGCACAAAAGATATCACTAGGATTAATTATGATACTTGTAAATGTGGCAGAACATTTGCAAGAATGGATAAAATTAAAGGCAGAAGTGATGACATGCTTAAAATTAGAGGAGTAAATGTCTTTCCTTCGCAAATAGAGAGTGTTCTACTAGGTATGGAGCATATAGGTCCACATTATCAGTTGGTTGTAAGACGTGAAGGATATATGGACACGCTCGAGGTAAAAGTTGAATTGGTTGACGCTGATTTACTTGAAAAATATGGTGAACTAGAAAAATTGCAAAATTTAATCAAACACAAACTACAAACTGTTTTGGGAATTGATTCAAGAGTTTCTTTAGTAGAGCAAAAATCGCTAGAAAGATTTCAAGGAAAAGCTAAAAGAGTTATAGATTTGCGCAATATTTAGGAGGAAAATCAGTGAAAAAGTTAATGTTAGGAAACGAAGCGGTAGCTCGTGGTTTATATGAGGCAGGCTGCACAGTTATTTCAAGTTACCCAGGAACACCAAGCACAGAAATTACAGAATGTGCAAGCAAATATGACGAAATGCACAGTGAATGGGCGCCGAATGAAAAGGTTGCTACTGAAGTGGCAATTGGTGCATCAATTGCAGGCGCACGCACGTTTTGTGCAATGAAACATGTTGGATTAAATGTTGCTGCTGACCCATTATTTACGGTCGCTTATACTGGTGTCAACGGTGGTATGGTTTTAGCAGTTGCAGATGACCCTGGAATGCATTCATCACAAAATGAACAAGATTCACGTCATTACGCTCAAGCGGCAAAAGTTCCAATGCTTGAACCATCTAATTCTGCTGAATGTCTTGAATTTACAAAACTAGCTTATGAAATATCAGAAAAATTTGATACACCTGTTATTTTGAGACTATCTACAAGAGTATCGCACTCACAAAGTTTAGTAGAAACAAGTCCTAGAAAAAATGTTGAATTAAAAGAATATGTTAAGAATACGCCAAAATATGTAATGATGCCTGCGATGGCTCAAAAAAGGCATGTAGTTGTTGAAAAACGCACACTTGATTTAAAAGAATACGCTCAAACAACACCAATTAACCAAATGATAATGGGAGAAACTAAAATTGGTATTATAACCTCTGGCATTTCATATCAATATGCAAAAGAGGCTTTAGGTAACGAGGCGAGTTATTTAAAATTAGGTATGGTTTATCCTTTGCCTGTTGATTTAATCAAAGATTTCGCTAGTAAAGTAGAAAAGCTTTACGTTATAGAAGAACTTGATGACGTGTTTGAAACTCATTGCAAAAAACATGGTATAGAAGTTATTGGTAAAGAACTATTTCCATTAATTGGAGAATTTTCGCAGAATTTAATTTCGTCTAAGATGAAAGGTGAAATTGTAAAAACTGATAAGCTTGATGAAGTTATTCCTGTAAGACCGCCTGTAATGTGTGCTGGTTGTCCGCACAGAGGAATTTTTTACATACTTAATAAAAACAAAGTAATTGTTTCGGGTGATATTGGTTGTTATACTCTAGGAGCACAAGCTCCGCTTAGTGCAATAGATACAACAAT
>JAVWHI010000038.1:0-10831 GCA_036640155.1 Oscillospiraceae bacterium
TCGCTTTTAGAAAATCAAGGATACCCATATGATTTAAAAGAAACTGATAGAGTGTTAAAAGAAGAATTAGCTGCAGATGAAGCATCTGTCATTATTTGCAGACGTCCTTGTGCATTACTTAAATATGTCAAACACAATCCACCTTTAACGGTTGATAAAGATAAATGCAAAAATTGTAAGGCGTGTATGAAGATTGGTTGTCCTGCAATTAGCATCAAAGAAGGCAAGGCAACAATTGATAAAACATTGTGCGTAGGTTGTGGATTATGTAAGAGTCTTTGTGCATTTGATGCTATTGGCAAATAGGAAGGTGTTAATATGAATAATACAAAAAATATAATGATTGTCGGAGTAGGCGGTCAAGGAACGCTTTTAGCAAGTAGAATTTTAGGTCATGCAATAATGGAACAGGGACTTGATGTTAAGGTTTCAGAAGTGCATGGAATGAGTCAACGTGGCGGATCGGTTGTTACATATGTAAGATATGGAGATGAAGTTTATTCACCTGTAATTGATGAAGGTGAGGCTGACTTTATTATTTCTTTTGAAAAACTTGAAGCAGCTCGCTGGTTAAGTTATTTGAAAAAAGGCGGTAAAATAATTACTAGCAGTCAAGAAATTGAGCCTATGCCGGTTATAACTGGCGCAGCTAAATACCCAGAAAACATAATTGAAAAAATTAAAGCTAAAGGTATCGATTTGGTTGAAATTGATGCACTCGCTTTAGCGGAACTGTCAGGGTCACCAAAAGCTACTAACGTAGTTTTAATGGGAGTTTTATCTAACTATCTTGATTTTAATGAAGATTTGTGGGAAAAATCACTTAATTTATGTGTACCGGAAAAGTTTCTTGATATAAATAAAAAAGCGTTTTCACTAGGTCAAAAGGCTTAAATATAATTGTAAAAGGGGGGAAAATAGGCGTAAGCCTTAAAAAAATGAAATATTGGAATGAAGACATAGAAACTGCACCAGTGTCAGAACTTGAGGCGTTGCAATCATATAGACTTTCAGTTACAGTGCGTCATGTTTATGAAACTGTTCCGTTTTATAAAGATTTATTTGATAAAAACTCAGTTAAACCTGAGGATATTAAATCTGTTAAAGATTTAGCAAAACTACCATTTACGATTAAGCAAGATTTAAGAGACACATATCCTTATGGACTTTTTGCAGTACCGATGGATAAAGTTGTACGTATTCACGCATCAAGTGGAACAACCGGAAAGCAGACAGTTGTTGGCTACACTGAAAATGACATAAATACGTGGTCGGAAATAACAGCTCGTGCATTAACAGCGGCAGGCGCAAGGAAAAACGATTTTGTGCATATATCATATGGATATGGTTTATTCACCGGAGGTATGGGCATTCATTACGGAGCTGAAAAAATCAAAGCATCAGTAATACCGGCTTCGGTAGGAAATACACAAAGACAAATACAAATAATGCGAGATTTTGGCTCGTCTGTTTTATGTTGCACTCCATCATATGCGTTATATTTAGCTGAAACATTGGAAGAAATGGGACTAAGCAAAGATGATATTCACTTAAAGTGCGGTATTTTTGGAGCAGAGCCATGGTCTAATGAAATGCGTAAACAAATAGAGAGTAAACTGGGTATTAGTGCATATGATATATATGGTTTATCTGAAATAATGGGTCCTGGCGTTGCGTTTGAATGCTGTGAACAATCCGGAATGCATATTAACGAAGACCATTTTATTCCTGAAGTTATTAATCCTCAAACAGGAGAAGTTTTACCTTATGGCACGCAAGGAGAATTAGTTTTTACTTGTATAACTAAAGAAGCACTGCCTCTTATTCGCTATAGAACTAAAGATATTGGTATTTTAACACGTGAAAAATGTTCTTGTGGAAGAACACTTGTAAAGATGACAAAACCAATGGGCAGAAGTGATGACATGCTAATAATAAGAGGAGTTAATGTTTTTCCATCACAAATTGAAAGTGTTTTGCTTGAAATGAGTGATACAAGCTCACATTATCAGCTAATAGTTGATAGAAAAGGTAACCTTGACACACTTGAAATATTAGTTGAAATGCCAACTAACATTGCGTTTGATACTGTACGTATGATTGAAGAAAAAGAAAATGAAATTAGGTTTAAAGTGGAATCGGTTTTAGGAATTGCAGCAAAAGTGAGACTGGTAGAGCCAAAAACACTTGAACGCTCTGAGGGAAAATCGAAGCACGTTATAGATAAAAGAAATATGTATTAAGAGGGGAGTTAATCAATATGACTATTAAACAATTATCTGTTTTTGTTGAAAACAAAAGAGGAAGACTCGCTGAAATAACGAAAGTTTTAGCAAGTAATAATATTGATATCAGAGCGCTTTCAATAGCTGATACAAAGGATTTTGGCATATTAAGACTTATAGTAAACAACCCCGATACGGCAATTGAAGTTCTAAAAGCGGACGGTTTTACAGTATCATTAACTAATGTTATTTCAATTGGTATTGACGATAAGCCGGGCGGACTTGCAAAAGCTATGAATGTTTTATTGCAAAATGAAATAAGCGTTGAATATATGTATGCGTTTATTAGCAGAAGCAATAATGATGCTTATGTTATTTTACGTGTCGACAAAAATGACGAGGCAACAAAAGCTCTTTCGGACAACGGATTTAAAATTATGGAATACGATGAGCTATATTCTATGTAATTATATAAAAAACTCCTCTTATTTTGGTATAAGAGGAGTTTTTTATATTTTAAACGAAAAAAAATAGTAAAAAATATGTGAAAATTTTTAAATTAATAGTTACAAATCGAAAATTTTGTGGTATACTAATAAAAGTATAGAAAATTACAATATTATTTTATACTAAAATGCTTATTATTTCATTTTGGGAGATGATTGTTTTAATAGTGGAACAGCTTGTTAATATAGATGGAATTGAAAACGCCTTAGCAATTTTTGGCAGTTACGATGAAAATATAAAATTGCTAGAAAAAGAGTTGTCGGTCAAAATTATTAATAGAGATTCTGTAATTAAAGTAAGCGGAAATGAAGAAGATGTAAAAAAAGCGGTGCAAGCTATTGAAGCACTACTTTATATGATAAAAAACGGTGAAACAATTAGGCAGCAGAATGTCAATTATATTCTTTCATTAGTTAGTGAAAATAATATTGAACAAGTAAAAAATCTATCAGATGAATCTATTTGCATTACAATAACCGGTAAAGCCTTAAAACCAAAAACGTTAGGGCAAAAACAATATATTAAAGATATTCAAAATAATACGGTAGTTTTTGCTGTGGGTCCGGCTGGAACTGGAAAGACGTATTTGGCTGTAGCTATGGCGGTAAAAGCGTTTAGAGCGCAAGAAGTCAATAGAATTATTCTAACACGCCCTGCTGTTGAAGCGGGCGAAAAACTGGGTTTTTTACCAGGTGATTTGCAAATGAAAGTAGACCCTTATTTACGCCCCTTGTATGATGCTTTATTTGACATGTTTGGTGCTGAAGGGTATCAACGCTTACTTGAAAAAGGAGCTATTGAGATTGCACCTTTAGCATACATGCGTGGAAGAACATTAGATGAATCATTTATAATTTTGGATGAAGCACAAAATACAACACCAGAACAAATGAAAATGTTTTTAACAAGACTTGGCGTAGATTCTAAAGCGGTTATCACAGGTGATATAACGCAAATAGATTTGCCTGATCCAAAAAAGTCAGGACTTATCGATGCCATTAACGTTTTATCTGATGTAAGCGACATAGCAATAACTTATTTTTCTGAAAAAGATGTAGTAAGGCATAAAATTGTTCAAGATATAATTAAGGCATATGAAAATAAAAATAATAAAAAATGATGTAAGGACGGGACAGTATTATGGAAAAAATAGACAAATTGAAAGTAATGATTAACAACAAGCAAGTAGTCGTAAAAATTCCAACGGGTGTGAGGTTATTGATTAGACGTTGTTGCCATGCAGTTTTGCAACATCAAAGTTTCCAAGGTAGTGCAGAAGTGAGTGTATCATTTGTTTCTAATGATGAAATTCAGCTTTTGAATTTACAATACAGGAAAAAAGATGCACCTACTGATGTGTTATCGTTTCCGCTAGGTGAAAACAATGTGTATGATTTAAACAAGGAAACGGGAGCATATATGTTAGGCGATATAGTGATATCGGCAGAAAAAGCGTTTGAGCAAGCAAATGCCTATGGCCACACAATACAACGTGAAATTGCATTTTTGACTGTACACTCTATGCTTCATCTATTAGGATTTGACCATGAGCAGGGAGGATTAGAGGCAGTTCGTATGCGTGAAACAGAAGAGCTTATTTTGCAAAAACTAGGTTTGCCTCGTAACTTGACATATACAATGTAAAGAAATGTAAAAAAGCATGGACTGGAGTTATTTATGATTAAATTTTACGAAGTTAAAAATCTAGCAAGAAGTTTTAAATTTGCATTTAAAGGTGTTGGTTACTGCATACATAACGAAAGAAATATGCGAATACATATTACAACAACAGTAATTGTAATGCTTTTTGCTATTCTTTTTGGACTTAGCGCTATAGAATTTATGATTTTATGTTTGTGCTTTGGTTTTGTTATTGTTGCCGAAATGATAAATACCGGAATTGAAACACTAGTAAATCTTGAATCGCAGTCATATGATAGTTTAGCTAAAATCGCTAAAGACGTTGCAGCAGGTGCTGTTTTAGTTTCTGCAATAACCTCTGTAATTGTTGGTATTATTTTATTTTTAAAACCGCAACGGTTACTTGAAACATTCACAATAATTCTAACTAATCCAATTTATTTAATACTTGCAATCGCTGTAATATTTTTAGGGATTCTATTTATATTTAGAGGCGTACCTTTTATTTCAGAACGAAAAACCAAAATATATACGATAAAGAATATCAAAAAGTAAAGGATAATTTAATGACACGTTCAGCTTTTATAGCAATAATTGGCAAACCAAATGTAGGCAAATCCTCATTATTAAATAGTGTTCTTGGTGAGAAAATCGCAATTGTAACAGATAAGCCTCAAACGACTCGTACAAGAATAACCGGTGTTTTAACAAAAGGGGAAACTCAACTTGTATTTATTGATACACCGGGTTTTCACAAGCCTAAAACAAAACTAAGCAACAAAATGAACAATGCAGTAACAACGTCAATAACCGATGTAGATGCACTTATTTTTGTAGTTGAGGCAACCTCACGACTAACAGAGCCAGAACTTAATTTAATTAAAAGCATAAAAGAATCAAAACTGCCTTGCGTTTTGGTTATAAATAAAATTGATTTAGCACCGAATAAACAGATTGTAATGAACAAAATTAATGAACTTAGTGCTATGCATGAATTTAATGCAGTAGTGCCAGTAAGTGTTTTGCAAAATGATTCTGTTGATTTAGTTTTAAAGGAAATTGAGAAATTTGCACAAGAAAGTGTTCATTATTTCCCTGATGACACATTGACAGACCAACCCGAAAGAGTAATTGTTTCAGAAATTATAAGAGAAAAAATTCTTTTAAATTTATACCAAGAAATACCGCATGGAACTGCTGTTGTCATTGAAAAGATGAAAGAGCGTGAGGGTAAAAACATTCTTGACATTGAAGCTTATATTTATTGCGAAAAAAACTCTCATAAGGGCATGATAATTGGAAAAGGAGGGGCAGTTTTAAAACGAATCGCCTCGACCGCACGTGAAGATATTGAAAGTTTTTTAGATGTGAAAATTAATTTGCAGTGTTGGGTGAAGGTCAAAGAGGATTGGCGTAACAGAGATAATCTGATAAAAAACTTTGGACTATCGGATTAAGTGTTAATTTTTGATGTAAGTTTTTCCAACTAAAAGTTACCACTCATATTATTAGATTTTAATCACAAATTAATAATGTAAAGTTAATTTGGGAGTGAAAATAATGAATGAAAAAGAGACTAAAATGGTAATAGGATGGCAAAACTTTGAAAAAACAGGTAAAATATCTGATTATTTAGAATATAAACATTCACAAGCCAAAAATGTTACGGAGGCTAATACGAATGCAAATAAAGACCACGGGACTGGTAATCAAGCAACGTGATATAGGCGAAAACGATAAAATACTAACTATATTAACAAAAGAATTAGGAATAGTTGAAGCGACGGCACGGGGAATAAAACGTTCTAAAAACGTTCTTTCTGCTCCGTGCCAAATATTATGTTATAGTGAATTTTGTTTATATCAAGGCAAAAGTTATTACATAGTAAATAGTGCAGAAGTCATTAATTCTTTTTATGACATTAGACTTGATGTTGTAAAACTTTCTTTAGCTGATTATTTTTGTGAAATAACTTCATTTGTATCCCCTGACGCAGACATTGCGTGGGAATATTTACGATTTTTTTTAAACTCGCTGCATTTTATAGAAAAAGATTTGTTGACTTTAGCACAAATTAAATCGATTTTTGAATTAAGAGCGCTTTCTTTATTAGGATTTATGCCGGATATAGTTGGGTGCAAAGGCTGTTCGGAATTTGAAAAAGAAAAAATGTTTTTTTTACCACTTGACGGCATATGGGTTTGTCAAGATTGTGCGGATGGATATATAAGCACAATGAAAATACCGTTAACGAAACCGGTTTTAGCTGCAATGCGACATATTATTTATTCGCAGGGTGAAAAAGTTTTTTCGTTTAAAATAGGGAAGCAACTGCAAAAACAGTTATCTTTTATAACTGAGTCTTTTGCACTGATTCATACTGATGCTAATTTTAAATCGCTTGAAATATTTAAATCGTTGTCGCTTGATTAAGATAAACAAACTAACAGGAGAGGCTTTAATGGAAGAAGATTATAAATACTGCAAAACACTTGAATTAGATAAGATACTTACACAATTAGCAGAATTTACATGTTGTGATTATGCAAAAGAACGTGTGTTATCGATTAAGCCATCGACTAATTTTAAAATTGTAAGTGATGAACTTGAAAAAACGAACGCCGCTTTTTATCTTTCTTCAAATTATGGTACACCACATTTTTCTAAAATGTCAGTACCTGATGAATATTTAAGATTAGCAGAACTAGGCGGTGTATTATCTGCACGTCAGCTACTTAATATTGCTACAATTTTACGTCAAGTTAGACTTTTGACAGCGTGGAATAAGCAGTGTCAAAACAAACAAACAGCTTTAAAAAATGTTTTTGAACTACTTGTTTCAAACAATAACTTAGAAGAACAAATTTCTCGAACTTTTATTTCAGAAGATGAAATTGATGATTATGCCAGTGATGAGTTAGCGCATATTCGCCGAAAAATAAAGTCTATTGGCTCGCAAATAAAAGATACTCTTGATAAAATGACGAGAAGCGCTACATACCAAAAAGCATTACAAGAAAACATTGTAACAATGCGAGATGGTAGATATGTACTGCCTGTAAAAGCAGAATATAAAAATGTAGTAAGTGGACTTGTCCATGATACGTCAGCAAGTGGAGCAACATTTTTTATTGAGCCTATGGCAGTAGTAGAAGCAAATAATGCAATAAAAGTATTACTTTCTCAAGAAAAAGCTGAAATTGAGCGAATATTTGCGGAGCTTTCGGCTATGTGCGGAGATAATTCACAAACTATTATAAATGATTTTTCGACGATTATATCGCTAAATATATATTTTTCAAAATCATCTTTAGCAGAAAAAATGAGAGCGACTGCTCCTGAAATTGTAACAACAGGATATATTAAACTTAATAAAGCAAGACATCCATTAATAAATAAGGACTTAGTAGTTCCAACGGACATAGAAGCCGGTGGAACTTACAAAACGCTGCTTATAACAGGACCAAATACAGGCGGTAAAACGGTAACGCTTAAAACTATAGGTTTGCTAACATTAATGACAATGTGCGGTATGCTAATTCCTGTAGCTGATGGCAGTGTTATTTCAATTTATGATAAGATTTTAGTAGATATTGGTGATGAGCAGAGTATTGAGCAAAGTCTTTCTACTTTTTCTGCACATATGACTAATATAATTTCAATTATTGATAACGCAACTGAAAAATCGCTTGTTTTATTGGATGAATTAGGCTCAGGAACAGATCCTATTGAGGGTGCAGCTTTAGCTATGTCTATTCTTGAAAAACTAAAGTCACAAGGAAGCACAGTTGTAGCTACAACACATTACGCAGAACTTAAAGTATATGCTTTAAAAACTGATTTAGTGGAAAATGCTTGTTGTGAATTTGATGTGAACACATTGCGTCCTACATATCGCTTAATAATTGGTACACCGGGTAGATCAAATGCGTTTGAAATATCGCAAAAATTAGGCTTAGGAATTGACATACTAAAAAAAGCTAAAGAATTAGTTTCAAATGATAAACAAAGTTTTGAAGATGTTATTGACGGTCTAGAGCGTTCAAGATTAGAATATGAAAAGAAAAGCGTTGAACTTGAAAAAGCAACAAAAGAACTTGAAACTTTAAAACATCAACTTAAAAATATCAATCAAACGACTTTAGAGGAAAAAGAAAGAGTAATTGAACAAGCAAGGCGAGAAGCTACAAAAATTGTAGACACTGTAAAAAATCAATCTCAGTCACTTGTAGATGAGTTAGATGAAATTAGAAAATCAAAAGACAAGGCTGAATTTTCTCAACTTGCTTTAAATGCAAAAACTCAACTACGTTCAAAAATAGATAAACTTCACAATTCAGCAAATCCAGTATCAGAGCGTAATAATGACAATTATATCTTACCACGTTCACTTAAAGTGGGAGACAGTGTGCTGTTAGTGGATATTGATAAAACAGCGGTAGTATTGCAGCCGGTTGATTCTAAAGGCAATGTGCTAGTTCAGGCAGGGATAATGAAGACCAGAACAAATGTTAAAAACATTAAGCTGTTAGATAACAAGCCAAAAACAACGTATAAGGGTAAAACGACAAAAAGTATTAGCTCAAATTCAAGTCGTGCAGCAAGTATGGAACTTGATTTAAGAGGATTTACAGTTGAAGAGGGAATAGCAGCAGTTGATATGTTTATTAACAATTCAATTTTATCAAATGTAAACATAGTTACTATTATTCATGGTAAAGGAACAGGAGCACTAAGAGCTGCGGTACATACTTATTTAAAAAGTAGTAAATATGTAAAATCATATCGACTTGGCGTTTATGGTGAAGGTGAATCAGGCGTAACTATTGTAGAAATAAAATAAAAATGGCAAGGTGGAAAGCTGTAAAGCTTTTGACCTTGCCATTAATTTTAAATATTTTCGAGATTATATGGTGTTTGTTGATACACATAATAGTTTAACCAGTTTGTAATCAACAAGTTTGCGTGTGAACGCCATCTAAACATTGGCTTTTGCTGTGGGTCATCATCTTTAAAGTAGTTAACTGGGATTTGTGGATTAAGTCCCTTGTTTAAGTCTCTAAAATATTCACCTGCAAGTGTTGTTCTATCATATTCGGAATGTGAGGACACAAAAAACTGCTTTCCGTTTTTTGCACAAATAATATTAATACCTGCCACGTCAGACTTTGATAATATTTCAAGGTCTTTGCAATTCATAATGTCTTGTTCAGACGAAGCTGTGTGACGTGAGTGAGGAGCAAGATACACTTCATCAAATCCACGCATAAGCATATGGTTTGGATTTATAACGTGATGCTCAAAAATTCCAAACATTTTCGACTTTAAATTCACTTTTTTAATTCCATAATGGTAATATAGTCCGGCTTGTGCGCCCCAACAAATATGAACTGTTGAATAAACATTGGTTTTTGTCCATTCCATTATTTTGCACAACTCCTGCCAATAGTCAACATCTTCAAAATCAAGATGTTCTACTGGTGCGCCGGTTATTATCATTCCATCGAATTTTTGACTTTTAAGCTCGTCAAACGTCTTATAAAATTTAAGTAAATGCTCAGCAGAAGTGTTTTTTGAAGTATATGTAGCGGTTTGCATTAATTCTATATCAACTTGTAGGGAAGTATTACCCAATAACCTTAAAAGCTGTGTTTCTGTCTCTGTTTTAATTGGCATCAAATTTAAAATTACAATTTTTAATGGACGAATATCCTGCGTTGCTGCACGGTTTTCTGTCATAACAAAGATGTTTTCGTTTTCAAGAATTGACTTTGCTGGTAAATCCTCGGATATATTTATTGGCATGTTATTTTGAACGCTCATAATAAGCATAGCTTATTGCGTTCGAGTCACCACCTTAGATTATTTTAATGTATTCTTCTATAATAACAAATTTTACGACTAATATCAATATTAATTTTTGAATTTTATTATTTTTTGTGTAAACCAGGCTAGCTTGTGATATAATATTAAAAGGATAAACTAATTCAGCGTGAGTTTATTAGGCTTTTTATAAAAACATGGCGTGAAAAACCAGGCTGTGCCTGTGGTATAATATTAAAAGGATAAACTAATTCAGCGTGAGTTTATTAGGCTTTTTATAAAAACATGGCGTGAAAAACCAGGCAGTGCCTGTGGTATAATAACCTTACGGCGATGGCGTGGTAGCCATCGGGGCTATTTCATAGCACTTAAAAAGTTGACACTTTTTACCGCAAGAACATTTGACCATCAAATTACCACACTGCGGTGTGGCACAGCTTCGCCGCTATCTGTGCTTTGCACAGATAATTTGTGATATAATAACCTTACGGCGATGGCGTGGTAGCCATCGGGGCTATTTCATAGCACTTAAAAAGTTGACACTTTTTACCGCAAGAACATTTGACCATCAAATTACCACACTGCGGTGTGGCACAGCTTCGCCGCTATCTGTGCTTTGCACAGATAATTTGTG
>JAVWHI010000039.1:0-10683 GCA_036640155.1 Oscillospiraceae bacterium
GGGGTACCATTTTACTCAATTTCCGGCTCTGACTTCGTTGAGATGTTTGTTGGTGTCGGTGCCTCAAGAGTAAGAGACTTATTTACTGTAGCGAAGAAAAACGCACCGTCAATTGTTTTTATTGATGAAATAGATGCTGTTGGACGTCACCGTGGAGCAGGATTAGGTGGCGGTCATGACGAAAGAGAGCAGACACTAAATCAGCTTTTAGTTGAAATGGACGGTTTCGGTGAAAACGAAGGCGTAATCATTATAGCTGCTACAAATAGACGTGATATTCTTGACCCGGCACTTCTAAGACCGGGACGATTTGATAGACAAGTTGTTGTTGGCTACCCTGACGTTCGGGGTCGTGAAGAGATATTAAAAGTTCATTCGAGAAATAAACCGTTAGGATTTGACGTTGACTTAAATAGAATTGCAAAAACTACGTCCGGTTTTACTGGTGCTGATTTGGAAAATCTATTAAACGAGGCGGCGTTATTAGCAGCAAGAAACGGTAGAAAAGCTATAACTGAAGAAGATATCGAGGCTGCTACTATTAAAGTTATTGCAGGTCCTGAAAAAAAATCGCATAAAATCAATGATAAAGATAAAGAAATCACTGCTTTTCACGAGGCAGGTCATGCACTACTTAGCTTTTATATTGACTCACAAGATGATGTGCATGAAGTTTCGATTATACCTCGTGGCATGGCAGCAGGTTATACTGCAAACATTCCGCAAGAGGATAGACTTCACGTATCAAAACGCAAAATGCAAGATAGCTTAGTCGTTTTATTAGGTGGTAGAGTAGCTGAAACTATTGCTCTTGACGACATATGCACTGGTGCTTCAAACGACATTGAAAGAGCAACGCAAACTGCACGTGACATGGTGACTAGATATGGATTTAGTTCCGCACTAGGTCCGATTGTATATGGCCAGCAAGAAAGCGAAGTCTTTTTGGGACGTGACTTTAATCATCAACGTGATTATTCAGAAAACGTCGCTAAGGAAATTGATGCAGAAATTAGGATTCTCATTGATAACGCTTACGATACTGCTATGAGCATTTTAAACGAGCATAGAGATAAACTTGATTTAATTGCTAAGTATTTATTGGAATACGAAAAAATCAACGGTATTACCTTTAAACAACTTATGTTAGGTGAACTTGAGTTTTCTCCTAAGCCTGTAGAGCCTGAAACTGAGGCTATAGAAACTACTACCGAGGCTATAGAGACCGAGGCTGAAACTTCAACCGAAGAATTAAGTCAATCGGCACAAACAAAAACCGAAGAGCATGTAGACACTCAAGATACAAAAACAGAATAAAAAAATAAAAAATAGTGTGGTTTACCACGCTATTTTTTAGTAAGGGGAGGACATTTATGTCAAGATATTTTAGTAAAGCAGTAACTGACTCACATATAACTATTAGTGGGGACGATGCAAAACATATAATTAAAGTGCTAAGAAAAAAAGTCGGCGATAAAATCACAGTGTGTGACACTGTAGGGTTTGACTATGAATGTGAAATCGAATTACTAAGTGATGAAGTTTTATTAAAAGTACTAGAAAAAAGCCCAAACTTAACAGAGCCAACTTGCTTTGTAACGCTATATCAAGCACTTCCTAAAAGTGATAAGATGGAATTTATTATACAAAAAGCTGTCGAGTTAGGAGTTAGTAGAATTGTGCCTGTAAGCAGTGAGTTTTGTGTTGCAAAAATAGATAAAACCTCACAAGCAAAAAAACTTGAGAGGTTTAACAAAATTGCTGTTTCCGCCGCCGAACAATCGGGTAGAGGAATAATTCCACAAGTCACTGAAGTAGTGACGTTTACAAAAGCTATCGAGCAAATGTCACTAAGTGAAAGTGCGATACTTTTTTATGAAAACGCTACCACTCACATTAAAAACGAAGTTAGTCCCGAGAAAAAAAGTGTAGCTTTTATGATTGGCAGTGAGGGTGGCTTTTCAGTCACTGAAGTTGAATTTGCTAAAAAAAACAATGTGAAAATAATAAGTTTAGGCTCTAGAATATTACGCTGCGAAACAGCTCCGATAGTTGGTGCGACTTTGATTATGAATTTAACCGGGAACATGTAGTCCCGGGGTAATTAGAAAAATCCTAGCTGTTTACTGCTTTTCATTTAACCAATATTTTCGGTCAAGACTTCTATACTGAATTGCTTCTGAAATATGAGCGCTATCAATAATTTCACTTGCCTCTAAATCTGCAATAGTGCGTGCTACTTTTAATATTCTATCGTATGCACGTGCTGATAACCCTAGTTTATCAAAAGCATTTCTTAAAAGTTTTGTTGCACTTTCGCTAACATGGCAACTAGAGGCAATTAGTGCCGGTGTAAGTCGTGCGTTGCAAGTAACGCCGGTGTTTAAATACCGCTCATTTTGTATAGCACGAGCAGCATTAACTCGTTTTTTAATTTCCGCAGAACTTTCTGACGGTTTATTAGAAGAAATATGTTCAAACTGAACTGGCATAGCATCAATATGTAAGTCAAGCCTATCTAATAATGGACCTGACACTTTTGATAAGTACCTTGAAACTTTTTGGGGTCCACAAATACATGGTCTAGTAGGATGCCCAAAATACCCACACGGGCATGGATTCATTGCAGCAATGAGCATAACTGAACATGGATAAGTGAGCGTTCCATTCACACGAGATATAGTAACTTTTCCGTCTTCTATAGGCTGGCGTAATATTTCCATTGCCGGTCTAGAAAACTCTGGTAGCTCGTCTAAAAAAAGAACTCCATTGTGTGCTAGGGATATTTCACCGGGTTTTGGCATACTGCCTCCGCCGGACAACCCAGCAGGTGAAACCGTATGATGAGGCGAGCGAAACGGTCTTGTCGTAACAAGAGGGTTATTTTGCGTTAAAAGTCCTGCAATTGAGTGAATTTTTGTAGTTTCTATTGCCTCTTCAAACGTCATTTCCGGCAAAATCGAAGGAATGCGTTTAGCGAGCATGCTTTTTCCCGACCCCGGTGGGCCAATTAGCAGTGCGTTATGACCGCCGGACGCTGCAATTTCTAATGCACGTCGTGCCGCTTGCTGTCCCTTGACTTCTGAAAAATCCGGGTCAAAAACTTCATTTGCAGTTACAGAAATATCCGTTACTTGAGGGCTTAGTGGCGTTATTCCTGTTAAAAACGAGATAAGTTCATTAATATGCTCAATAGCAAAAACATCAATGCCTCTAACTACTCCGGCTTCAACAGCGTTAGCTTTAGGTGCAAACACATTTTTAAACCCGTTTTCGTGTGCGTGAATAGTCATAGGTAACGCTCCGTTTACAGAGCGTACGCCACCGCTAAGAGCAAGCTCTCCAAAAAAAACAGAATTATCCGAATTTATTTTTATTTGCCCGGTTGCTTTTAAAATACCAACTAAAATAGGCAGGTCGTAAACTGGACCTGCCTTTCTTACATCCGCCGGTGCGAGGTTGACGGTTATTTTTGCTGTCGGAAATTCGTATCCGCAATTTTTAATTGCGGAACGAACTCTATCACGACTTTCTTTAATTGCCGCATCCGGCAAACCAACTATTTCAAATGCTGGCATTCCCTTGCTTATGTCGACTTCAATTTCCACTGTATACGCTGTCATCCCAATTAAGCCTACGCTCATTATTTGTGAAATCATCTTTATTCGTCCTTATTATGTAATTTAAACTCACTGCTTTGGGAATGTTATTTTAGCAGCGTTGATGAAAATTGAGTAAACTCGTTAAAAATAGAAAACATATTAGTTCCTGCTATAACTAAACCTATTATTATTGCAAAGATAGATAAAGAAATGATTGATACAACAAGTCCAGCAGTTGCTAAGCCCCTATCAGCTTTTGATTTTAATCCCAAGCATCCAAAAATAACGCCGGCGATTCCACATATAATCGGCATAACAATTGTACACCATGTAACAATTCCGACTATTCCTAAAACAAGTGATGCGATTGCAAAGCCTCTTCGTGAGTTAGTTGCACCTGGTTGTGAGGCATCTTGTTGGCTTGAATATGGTACAGCGCTTAAGTTGTTGCCACAAATTCCACATGTAACGCAATTTGGTAATGCCTCAACTCCACACACACTACAATAGTTGTTACCGGTATGAGCCGGTGCATTACAGTAGGTACAGAAGTTATCATTGACAGTCATTGGTTTTCCGCAATTTTTACAGAACATTAGTGTCACATCCAATTCAATTTATTTTTTTGAACTTACCAGTTCAGTGAACTTAACTTTTGATTGCCCTATATATTTTCTATATACATCTGTTACGTCATTTGCAGGATAAATTTTGTCGTTTTTAATATAAAATATGTCGCTATACCCATCAGACAAAACAAAATTTGAATTGTCGCTACTTAAAAGAAGTAAAGCGCCATCGACATTATCAAAACGCAAAGGAGTTTTTTGCATATCCTCAGACATGTTAATTGTAATTGTTTCTCCGTTTTTTATGCTACCAAAAAAGCTTTTTGCAACAGTGACTTTCACAGTTGTGTCTTGCACTTCAATGCTTGAGGTTTCAATAAAGCAGTCACTTTTTTTAACGATGTCTTTTATATCTTGCACCGGCTTTATTCCTTTTCCGCTAAGATAACCGTCTGCCATCGCATCTTTTAACGTATATATTTGCGCAGGATAGTCATTATTTATAGCAAGGTTTTTCCCCAAAATGAAAATGCCGAGTCCTATTGGGATTAACAAGCTCACTATAAGAATAATCAGCACCGTCTTGGGGTTTGGCCTATACGGTTTTATTAAAGTGTTCAAAGTGAAACCTCCTGTAATTTATTTTCATCTATATTACTACATGCAAGCGGTATTAAAAACAGCATCGCTGTTTGTAACCATAGTATTGTTAAGTCTGTAGCACCATGCACAAAAACTGCAATTGTTAGTGCAATAATAAGTATCGGGATTTTTCCATTGCGTGAAAAAACATAGTCTTTTATTACTTTTTTATATATTGGAACTAAAAAAATTACTAAAAGTGCAGTTCCTACTATGCCGAAACTTAAAATCGGGTCAAGGAATATACTGTGAGCGTGTGTTGTTGGATATCCATTATAAGGCTCATATATAAAAGCGTACGTTAAAACGCCTTGCCCGAAAATTGGGTGTTTCATAATACCATGTATCGCCGCTGTCCAGATTTCCATACGCACCGTCGACGAAACGTCGACAATTCCAAAGCGAGGAAATATATTCAAAGGAAGTAGTATTATAAGAAGTATACCACCTACTGCTAACGCTACAAAAGTTATAGCGATTTTATAATGTTTTGTTAATAAGAGCATGAGCATTATCGCACAAATAACAGCCGGTATCGCTGACTGCGAATCGCAAACAAGTAAAGCTACAGCGTTTACTGCGATTGTTGCAATATAAAACCACTGTTTTTTCTTCGATGTTAGGATTTTAAACACGCACATTATTATAACAAATTCTATAATCATTCCATAGTAATTCGGATTGAAAAAACACGCATCAGGGCGATATCCATCTTTTCTAATGACGATTTTTTGTATAATCGCTACTAGAAAATTAACGCCACTCATTATACACGATAAATCTATTATCCAATTAAGAAGCTGTTTAGTCATAACCGTTCGAGCGTATAAAAAGAAGATGAATATGAGAATGAAAACTACTCCTGCTAGCACACTGTACCAGCGTTTATAACATGCAGGTACTATGAGAATCAAAAGGAAAAACAAGAGTACAGCTCCAATATGCTTCACATTAAAAACTCGCAACATTCTATCTTTTCTTGAAAGAACGTAAATGGTTATAAATATAGCAGAAAGTCCGGTAAAAATAAATGGTAGGAATATCGAAAACGCAGCACAGAGCATAATAATGTAATCATTAGGTAGCAGTTCAATTATGCCTCGTAGGTTTTTTTCGTTTGGATTAGAAATATTTATGCACTCCCATCAATATACGCTACTTTTTTATAACAATAGCAATAAATCGGCAGTCTTCGCCATTCGTTGCTATCATTCCATGACCATGACTTGAATCATACATCATAGAATCGCCTTCGTTTAAAATGAAAACTTTATCTTCCATTTTAACTTTTAACGCACCACTTAAAACGTAGTCAAATTCCTGACCCTCATGCACAGAAAGTTCTATATCTTTATCCTGCTCTTCACCTGAAAATGGAGCAGTAACAACAAGCGGCATAACCTTTTTATTTTTTAAATTGTAAGCGACATGTCTATAGTTAAAACCTGCTCTGCGATTAACTTCAATGCCCTTGCCTTTTCTAGTTACTGTGTAAAAAGAAAGGTGTGGATTTTCGCCAGTTAGTAGTTCAACTATATCGACACCGAATTTTTCGGCACATTTATATAAAAATGAAATTGAAACATCATGTTTTGCATCTTCTACAGCAATATAATCTTGGGGGGAAACTCCGACATAGTCTGCAACATCTTGAACGGAAAGTTCTAGTATCTCTCGTAATGCTTTTATTCTTTCTGCGATTTCTACTATTTTATTTGCCATAATGTATACAAATCCCTTCTACTGTGCAAATTGCACATTTGTGTTGTTATGCTTATTAAAAAGCCTCTAACTGCAAGCTATCAATTAGCATAAATAAAAGCTTGTAGCGCTTGTAATTAGTTTTAAAAAAGCGATATAAATATAGCAAAACTATTACTGTTATCAGTATACCACAAATCCTTTTTAAAATAAACAGTAAAATGTCAATTGACTTAAATTTGTAATAATAATTTGCACTTTGCTAATAATTTATGCTATACTAATATTATGTAATTTAGTAGATAGTAATTCTAGTTTGCATAGTAACTTAAGATATATGGAGGGCAATATGGCAAAACAAATATGGAAACCGACAACAATAGTAAGTCCGGTACCACCTGTTATGGTAAGCTGTGGCAGTATGGATAAGTCTAATATTATAACTATAGCCTGGACTGGCACAATTAATACTACGCCTGCAATGACATATATTTCAGTGAAAAAAGAACGGTATTCATATAACATAATCAAAAATAGCGGTGAATTTGTTATAAACCTAACTACTTCTGAATTAGTGCGTGCATGTGACTACTGCGGTGTTAAATCAGGTGCTAAAGTGGATAAATTCACAGTTATGGGACTTGAAAAAGAAAAAATGCCGAATGTGTCTTGCCCTGCTATTAAAAATAGTCCTATAAACATTGAATGTCGTGTAGTTAATGAAATTGAATTAGGCTCTCATAATATGTTTTTAGCTAATGTGTTAAGTGTGAGCGTTGACGAAACTCTCTTAGATAAAAACGGAAAGTTAAGGCTTGATAAAGCTTCTCTTGTTGCTTATTCACATGGTGAATATTTTGAACTTGGAAAAAAATTAGGCACATTTGGTTTTACCGTAAAAAAAGCTCCATCTAAAAGAAAATAAGGAGATGATTTCATGACCGCAAAAGAGCAAACGTTAAAACTTTTACAAGAAAACAAAGATAAATATATATCAGGAAACATTATCGCCTTAAGACTCGGTGTTACAAGAGCGTGCATATGGAAAGCTATTAAGTCGCTACAAAACGAGGGCTATATAATTGACGCTGTAACAAATAAAGGTTATTCCCTGCAAGACGACAACGATATAATAACTTCACAAAGTATTATTCCACTGCTACGCACCCACGACTTAGGTAGAAACATTGAAGTTTTTGCCGAGCTTGATTCCACAAATGCGTATGCAAAAATAAAAGCGGTAACCATTGATTCACATGGTAGTGTAATTATTGCAAACGAGCAGACAAACGGTAAAGGTCGACTAGGACGGTCTTTTTATTCGCCAAAAAACACTGGAATTTATATGAGCGTTATATTAAAAGATAAGTTAAGCACGTTGCGTGTTGAGCAGTCACTGCTTATCACTTCAGCTGTAGCTGTTGCAGTAACTAGAGCTATTCAAAAAGTTATCGGTGTAAAGCCCCAAATAAAGTGGGTAAATGACATTTATATTGAGGGGAAAAAAGTTTGTGGGATTCTTACAGAGGCATCAATTAATTTTGAAACAGGCAAGTTTGATTATATTGTTGTCGGCATAGGCATTAACGTTGCAACGCAAGATTTTCCTCAAAACATTTGTGAACGTGCAACGTCTCTTTCGCAGTTTGTAGATAAAAAGAACTTGCGAAGTAAAATTATTGCAGCTATACTAAACTTTCTAGAGCCAATCATAGATAACATTGAAAATAAAGATTTTATTGACGAATATAAGAAAAAAAGTTTAGTCCTAAACCGTGATATAGTGATTATAAAAGGCGGCACTAAAACTCTTGCCCACGTCGAGGGTATAGATGATAACTGCTGTTTAATAGTAAAAACCGCTGACCAAAAGCTTCACACTCTAAATTCGGGCGAAGTTTCAGTCCGCCTTAAAGACTAGCTATAAAAAAACGGCCTCATGCTTTTTAGCTTTTTTTGATATGTATCCCTTTACTTTTTTTCGGGGATTCTGGGTACATATCATTTTTAGCCTACAAGTATGAGGTCGGTTTTATAACTAATGTCTTACAAATAAGAAAAAGGCATATTTAGTAAGCATTAAAATTTATTTGATTCCATATTCATCTAGATATTTTTCCATATTTTCACGCATTCTATCATCGACAAATATTTTTCCATCGACTTTTCTATTATGAAGTGTATCTATTATTTCCCGTACAGTAACTATTGGGAAAGTGTCGATATCATAATCACGCTTTATTTCTTGTATTGCAGAAAGTGAGCCTGTTCCCTTTTCCATTCTATCCGCCGAAACAATAAGTCCTACAATTTCAACATCAGCAATACCTTTAAGAATTGGTAAACATTCACGCATTGCTGTTCCTGCTGTTATAACGTCTTCGATAATAACTACTTTATCGCCATCGCACAACTTGTACCCTACTAAACTTCCACCCTCACCGTGGTCTTTTTCTTCTTTTCTATTAAAGCAGTAATTAACATCTTGAGAAAAGTTATTATAAAGTGAAATTGCACATGCTACTGAAAGTGGAATGCCTTTATAAGCAGGTCCAAACAAAGCTTTTACCTGGCTATTTGCAAAATGCTCTTGAAAACACTGTGCATAATATTGACCTAGTTTGCTTGCTTGTGCGCCGGTTTTATAGTTACCTGTGTTAATAAAATACGGTGTTTTTCTTCCGCTTTTAGTTGTGAAATCTCCAAATGTTAAAACATTTGATAAAACCATAAATTCAATAAATTCTTCTTTATATGACATTGTAAAATCTCCCTTAAATCATTTTTTCAAGCAACTCAGCTGTACATTTTACAAGGTCAGAACACGGACGTTTCTTGTAGTATTCGGCATTTCGCACAGATGGAGTGGCACCGCTATCGGCTAATGTTCCTAAAAGTTCACGGCAAATAATAGAGCCATTTTGTTCTTTAAATTGCTCCGATAACTTTTGTACTGCGGCATAAACTTCTTTTTTAGCTTCTATATCCTTCGGGTTTTTTCTTGCAATAACAACCCCTAAAACCATAGACGCACCTAAAATAGTTCCGCAAACTTCACGCATTCGTCCTACTCCGCCACCTAGCCCTAAAGCTAACAGCGACGCAGTTTCTTTATCTACTCCTATGTCATCAGCAAAAGCTAAAAGCACCGATTGAGAACAATTATATCCTTGCAAAAACAAAGCCTTAGCCTCGTCTTTTCTGGATAATTTATTTTCGCCCATATGTATTAACCTGCCTTTTTTTATCTGTAAAGTTCAATGTTGCCAATAAGTGGCAAACGTTTTGCTTTGCCCTGTACAGCATTTACAATACCATAAATCATAAGTGCTAATAATGCTAAGTCCATAGCTATTCCTATAACAGTTCCGATTATTGGAATAAGCTTAACTATTACACTTAAAAAGAACTCGATAACCATTAAAATTAAAAGTACTAGTCCTTGATTAACATGAAATTTTGTAAATGGTGAGTTTTTGTTAGCTAGCATTGGAATAAGTAAAAATAGTCCTAGATATGAAAGCCATGCCAATGACTTTGTGGAATTAACGTCTTGTTGGTCAAAAATAATTTCTTCTTGCATAAAAAACACTCTTTTCTTTTTTCTAAATTCATAGGTTTACTTTAACAAAAAACGCTCAATTATAAAAAACATCGTTTAGCGATATTTTCTAATTCTTTTAATAATTATAGCACAAATTAGTTAAGTATGTCAAATCTAATTTCTTTATTTATAAAACTTCATCGTCATCTTTAGGTGGATGGTTTTCTAGTTCATTCTTTTTCTTTTTCCTTTTTTTAATAAAAAGAACTAATAGTAAAATTAAGCAAAGAACTACTCCGACAATAACTACAATTTTAGTGTACCAGCCGATGTATACTAAGCTTGCTTGCCATGCGTCTCCGGCAAAAACGCCAATCCAAACTAAAATTGTGTTCCAAATAGCACTACCAATAGTAGTTAGTAAGATGAAAGGCAAAAAGTTCATTTTTGATATTCCGGCAGGAATAGAAATAAGACTTCTAATTACCGGTATACATCTGCCAAAAAAAACTGCTTTGCGTTCATATTTGATAAAAAAGTTTTCGGCTTTATCAACATCCGAAGTTTTTAGGTGCAAAAGTCTTCCGAACTTTCCCGAAAATAATTTTTTTAGTCCTGCATTTTG
>JAVWHI010000040.1:0-10655 GCA_036640155.1 Oscillospiraceae bacterium
CGAACATGTCGCTTTTAGAAAAAATTATTTATGTCGCTGATTCTACTAGCTATGAAAGAAAATATGAAAACTGCGAACACTTGCGAGAAATGGCATTTGAAGACATAGATGGTTGTATGCTTGAAATTTTAAAGTTTACAATTAGTAAAGTGACACAAGAAAATAAACCACTGGATATGCAGACAGTTGAATGCTACAATGATTTTGTGTTATTAAAGTTTCGGGAGGGATTAAATAAATGAGTAATCAAAAAACAAAGCGGCGTCTGATTATTGCAGCAATAATAGTTTTTATTGTTTTTGCGGTTGTTGCAGGTGCGATTATAATACTTTTTAATGGTAGGTTTTTAAAGAAAAACACGCAAACAGGTTCTGATGATGGTAAACTTAATTCTGACATTGTTACACCTGCCGAAATTAAAGACAAAAACGTTAATATCTTAATTGTTGGAATTGACGATGATGCACAGCGTGACCAAGTTAAAATGGGGCAAAGAACTGACACGGTTATGATTGTAAGCTATGATATTGCCAATCAAAAAGTTGATGTGCTTCAAATACCTCGTGATACATTCATTGGAGATGAAGTTTCAACAGGTAAAATAAACGAGGTTTATGGGAAAAAAGGTGGCATTGAGGGTCTTGCAAACCAATTAAACAAGATGTTTAAGATAACACTTGACCATTACGCTACTGTTAATATGGACGGATTTGTCACTATTGTAGATAAAATCGGTGGGGTAGAGGTTGATGTACCTGAAGTAATAACTGTTGATGAAGTCACAATTAACAAAGGACCGCAGGTTTTAAACGGTGCGCAAGCACAAGCTTTTGTGCGTAACCGAGACTATGCAATGGCAGACATAAGACGTATGGAAATGCAAAAACTTTTCATGCAAAGCTTTTTTAAAAAAGTCACCACACTTAAGTATTCGGATATTTTAGCAGTAGCTCCTATTGCGATTAAAGAAGTTGGAACAGACTTAAACTTGTCGGAATTATTAGGATTTTACAAGAAAATAACGGGTCTTGATTTTGCTAATATAAAATTTCATTCACTTCCAATTGAGCGTGCAACGTATAACGGACTTGAAGTTTTGAATCTTAATAAACAAAAAACAGCACAATTATTAAATGACAACTTCAGAACGTATACGGACAAGGTGGACATGGCACAGCTTAATATTAAAAGTGCAACACCAAAAAAATAAAATTAAGAGGAGAATCATTTAATGAATTCACTAGAATTAACAAAAGCAGCGGTTAAAATCCTAGACGAAAAAAAGGCAGAAAATATCGAGGTTTTAAAGGTAGACAATCTAACTATTTTGGCTGATTATTTTATAATTGCATCTACAACTAACTCGACACATGTAAAATCCCTTGCAGATGAACTTGAGTTTTTATTAAAACAACAAGGTCGTACACCTAAAAAAGTCGAGGGCTATCAAAATACGAATTGGATTATTGTTGACTACCAAGATGTAATTGTGCATATTTTCCATCAGGAAATGCGTGAATATTACAATCTAGAAAGACTTTGGGCAGATGGCGAAAAAATTGATATTTCAGAAATTTTAAAATAGTATCTGCATTTAGCTCAGGCGTTATAAACGGCTGAAAAAACATTAAAATAGGAGTGTTTTTTTTGAATTACGATTTTCAAAGAATCGAAGAAAAATGGCAGAAAATTTGGGACGATACAAAGGCTTTTGCGGCAACTAACGATTATACAAAGAAAAAGTATTATGCTTTAGTTGAGTTTCCGTACCCATCAGGTCAGGGCTTGCATGTTGGACATCCACGCTCATATACAGCAATAGATATTATTGCTAGAAAAAAACGGTTGCAGGGATATAATGTTTTATATCCTATGGGTTGGGACGCTTTTGGTCTTCCTACTGAAAACTTTGCAATCAAAAACCATATTCATCCTGAAATTGTTACAAAAAACAACGTTGCACATTTTAAGCAACAACTAAAATCATTAGGACTTTCGTTTGATTGGGACAGAGAAATTAACACTACGGATCCTGGTTATTATAAATGGACTCAGTGGATATTTCTACAACTTTTCAAAAAAGGTCTAGCTTATAAAACGCAAATGCCTGTTAACTGGTGTACTTCTTGTAAGGTTGTTTTGGCAAATGAGGAAGTTGTTAATGGAGTTTGTGAACGCTGTCAATCAGAAGTTGTACGCAAGGTTAAAAGCCAGTGGATGCTTAAAATCACCGAGTATGCACAAAGACTTATTGATGATCTTGACGACGTCGATTACATAGAGCGTGTTAAGTCTTCACAAAAAAACTGGATAGGTCGTTCTACAGGTGCTGAAGTAGATTTTGAAACAACTTTAGGCGATAACCTAAAGGTTTATACTACACGTCCAGATACCCTTTTTGGAGCAACTTATATGGTTATTTCCCCTGAACATCCTTTGATTGAAAAGTGGAAAGACAAAATAAAAAACATCGAAGATGTATGTGAGTATCAGAAAAAAGCTTCGAGAAAATCAGACTTTGAACGAAGTGAAGTTGTAAAAGAAAAAACTGGTCTTATGCTTGACGGAGTTAAAGCTATTAATCCTGTTAATAACCAAGAAATTTCGATTTTCACATCGGACTATGTGCTTATGACATATGGAACTGGTGCTATTATGGCAGTTCCTGCACATGATACACGTGATTACGAGTTTGCTAAAATGTTTTCACTGCCAATAACACAAGTAGTCTCAGGCAAAAGCATTGAAAATGAAGCGTTTACCGATTGCCAAACAGGTGTTATGGTTAATTCCGACTTTCTTGATGGACTTTGCGTTCATGATGCACAAAAGGCAATTATTGCATGGCTTGAAGAACACAAAAAAGGAACGCCAAAAGTGAACTTTAAATTGCGTGATTGGGTATTTTCAAGGCAACGTTATTGGGGCGAGCCAATTCCAATTGTACATTGTGATAAGTGCGGATATGTGCCAATTCCTGAAAGTGAATTACCTTTAAAATTGCCGGAAGTTGATTCATATGAGCCGACGAGCGATGGTCAATCGCCACTAGCTTTAATGGATAGCTTTGTTAATACAGTTTGTCCGCAGTGTGGTGCAAAGGCTACACGTGAAACTGATACGATGCCACAATGGGCAGGTTCATCATGGTACTTTTTACGCTACTGTGACCCACAAAACACTGACGTGCTTGCTTCAAAAGAAGCACTTGATTACTGGCTTCCAATTGATTGGTATAATGGTGGCATGGAGCATACAACGTTGCATTTATTATATTCACGCTTTTGGCACAAATTTCTTTATGATATTGGAGTTGTATCTTGTAAAGAGCCATATGCTAAAAGAACTAGCCATGGAATGATTTTAGGCGAAAATGGCGAAAAAATGAGCAAGTCACGTGGAAATGTCGTTAATCCAGATGACATTATTTGCGAATATGGCGCTGATACAATGCGATTGTACGAAATGTTTATTGGTGACTTTGAAAAATCTGCACCATGGAGCAAAACTAGTATAAAAGGCTGCAAACGATTCCTAGAAAGAATTTGGAATTTGCAAGACATGTTAATAGATGGAGACACATACCGTAAGGAACTTGAAGTGGGTATAAATAAAACTATCAAAAAAGTTTCTGATGATATTGAGTCACTTAAATTTAATACTGCAATTGCCGCTATGATGGCTTTATTAAACGATATATACGACGTCAAATCAATTAATAGGGCTGAATTAAAAGCACTACTTATAATGTTAAATCCATTTGCGCCTCACATCACAGAGGAAATTTATCAAAACGCCCATTTTGAAGGTCTTCTTTCAAAACAAGAATGGGTAAGTTTTGACCCTGATAAGTGCAAGGACGATACATCTATAATTGTTGTTCAAATCAATGGTAAAATTAAGACAAAACTTGTTTTACCAACGGACATTACTAAAGAAAAAGCTGTTGCACTTGCTAAAGAAGATGTAAAAATAATAGAGGCGTTACAAGGATTCACAATAGTAAAAGAAATCTATGTTCCGGGTAAATTG
This sequence comes from Oscillospiraceae bacterium, assembly GCA_036640155.1. Classification (GTDB taxonomy): domain Bacteria; phylum Bacillota; class Clostridia; order Oscillospirales; family Ruminococcaceae; genus JAVWHI01. The sequence continues at coordinate 4,033 of JAVWHI010000040.1, forward strand.
GTAAATATTGTAATTAAATAACGAAAATGTCGTGCATTTGTACAATGGTTAGTATTATTTTCTATAAAAGCATATAAAAATTAATAAAGCACTTGACAATTTCGCATTAAATGATGTATAATACTATTGTTGCAATCAAAAAGTTTGTAAACCTCTGCCTGAGAGGCAAAGGGAGGGAATAGAGTGTCGGAAATTCGTGTAAAAGATAATGAATCTTTAGATAGCGCACTGAGAAGATTTAAAAGATCATGTGCAAAATCAGGTGTTCTTGCGGACGTTCGCAAAAAGGAACATTATGAAAAACCTTCAGTTAGGCGCAAAAAGAAATCTGAAGCAGCACGCAAACGTAAATTTAAATAGTATTTGCTACTAAGTTAAAGCGAGCTTGTTAAGCTCGCTTTTTCATTGCTATTAAAATGTCGCCATTTTTTAAATTTGGTGTACAAAGTTAAGGAGAGTTTACCTTATGTCTTTATTTATTCCAAATTTAATATTGAAGGATATAACTAAAATAACGTTGCAAATTTTGAACGAAAACAATATAAAAGGAATTATTCTTGATGTAGATAACACCCTCACAATCCATGGAAGTCAAGATGTAGAACAAAATGTTTTAGACTGGCTTGAGTTTGCTAAACAAAACAACATTAAGCTTATGATAGTTTCTAATAATACGTTTGCTAGGGTGTCACCTTTTGCAAAAAAATTAGGAATAGATTTTGTAGCAATGGGGTTTAAACCACTGACTTTTGGAATCAGTCGTGTGATGAAACGTTTTGATTTGCCTGCAAAAAACATTGCTGTTGTCGGTGACCAAATTTACACTGATATTGCAGCAGGAAACATAAAAAAAATGTTTACGATTTTGGTTTCTCCATTTGAAAAAGAAAACGGATTTTTTTTCAAAATCAAAAGAAAACTTGAAAAAAGACACGTTAAAAAGTATTATGAAAATCAAATGAGGTGAAACATATGAATTTTGCAAGTTTTGGACCTGCTGGCAATTCGGAAAGTTTTGCCGCTAAAGGCTATAAAACTAATAAAGACATTCCTAAATATATAAAAGAATTTGACTTAGATACATATGAATATCAGTGCGGAAGAGGGGTTAAAATCTCCACTGAATCCGCAAAAAGTTTCGGAGATATTGCCAAAGAATATGGCATTAGTCTTTCTTTGCACGCACCATATTATATTTCTCTTTCTAGTAAAGAAACGGAGAAAAGAGATAACAGTATTAATTATATTGTTGAATCAGCTCGTGCAGCAGATGCAATGGGAGCCACAAAAATTATTGTGCATTCCGGTTCATGTGCTGGCTTACCTAGAAAAGATGCACTCGATTTAGCGTGTGACACATTAAAAAGAGCATTTTTAGCATTAGTCGAGTTGGGACTTTCACACATACACATTTGTCCTGAAACTATGGGCAAGATAAATCAGTTGGGCGATTTAGATGAAGTTATGCAGCTTTGTCGTGTTAACGATAGCTTTATACCTTGCATTGATTTTGGACATCTTAACGCTCGTACTTTTGGAAAACTTGATAGTAAACAGAAGTTTAACGAAGTTATAGAAACGGTTGAAAATCAGCTTGGCAGTGATAGACTTAAAGTTTTTCACTCCCATTTTTCCAAAATTGAATATACTTTAAATGGCGGAGAAAAAAAGCACCTTACCTTTAGTGATGAAGTTTATGGCCCCACATTCGAGCCATTAGGTGAAATCATTGCTCAAAAAGGGTTGACACCGACTATAATCTGTGAATCCGCCGGCACACAAGCTGAGGATGCAAGCCAAATGAAAAAGGCGTATTTTGCTAATTTTAAATAATTTTTTTTGAAAGGTGTGAATGTGGCAAAATGATGAAAATTTTTAAAGTACTTTTCATCAGGTTGTCGGTTATATGAAAAAAAACATTGTTGTTATCCATGGCCCTAATATTAATATGACGGGCGAACGTGACTCCGGAGTTTATGGCAAAGAAACGTTTGACAGCATTAACACGCAAATACTTCATTATGCCGCACAATTAGGAGTTAATTGCGAGATATTTCAATCAAATAGTGAGGGCGAAATTATCGATAAAATTCATGCAATTCGTCACAAACAAGATGGTATAGTCCTTAACGCAGGTGCATATGCTCACTATAGCTATGCTATTCGTGACGCTATTTCAGCAGTACGAATCCCATGTATAGAAGTGCATCTTTCAAATATTTTCAACCGTGAGGATTTTCGTTCAAAATCAGTAATTGCACCAGTTTGTGCAGGCACAATAACAGGTTTTGGAAAACATAGTTATTTTTTAGCGATTTATGGGTTAACACAACTTTTGTAAAGGGGTGAGCGTATGAATAGCTGTTCGTTGGATAAATTAATAAGAAATCTTCAAACTGATGCTGCATTAATAATGTCAGATGTAAATAGACAGTATTTTTCCGGGTTTTCTTCCTCCGCTGGTACAATGTTGGTTACTCGTAAAAAGACATATTTTATTACAGATTTTCGTTATATTGCAGCAGCACGTGCTACTGTTGTTGGGTGTGAAGTTTTATTACAAGACGAATTATATTTGCAGTTAAATCATATTATTAGAGAAAATGATATAAAAACTCTTGCAGTAGAAACAAAAGAAGTCACACTTTCACAGTTTGAAAATCTTAAGAAAAAACTTAATGTAACTTTGGTTTCAACTCCGTTTTTGAGCGACACTACCGAACATTTACGAGAAATTAAGTCTGAATACGAAATAAATTGCATTAAAAAAGCACAGCAAATTACTGATGAAACTTTTGATCATATTTGCGGATTTATTAAACCGGGTATCACTGAAAACGAAATTTCGTTAGAAATTTTTAACCAGATGAAAAAGCTTGGTGCGCAGTCCGAGGCGTTTTCAAGCATAGTTGCCTCAGGTAAAAACGGTGCTTCACCACATTTTGTTTGTTCAGATAAGCCGGTGTGTCAGGGCGAAATGATAACTATGGATTTTGGAGCAGTGTTCGGTGGTTACTGTAGCGATATGACACGCACAGTGGCACTAGGCAAAATAGATAGCACTTGTAAAAAAGTTTATGACACCGTCTTACAAGCACAAACATTAGCACTAGAAAACATTTCGGCAGGTAAATCATGTAAAGAAATCGATGCAATTGCACGTGATTATATTTATAAAAATGGATATCAGGGTTGCTTTGGACATAGTTTAGGGCATTCTTGCGGTCTTGTTTGCCACGAAACACCAAGTTTATCACCAAAATGTGAGGACATTTTAAAACCTAATATGGTTTTAACAGTGGAGCCTGGAGTGTATATAGATGGAATTTGTGGCGTCAGAATAGAAGATATGGTAATTATTAGAGATAAATCATGTGAAAATATAACTAAAAGCAAAAAAGAATTAATTACTTTATAATTTGCTATTGAAATAATCATAAAAATAATATAGAATAAAGATGATAACATTTTAGGGAGGTAACTTATGATATCAGCAGGAGATTTTAGAAATGGTGTAACATTTGATATGGATGGTGATGTTTATCAAATCATCGAATTTCAACATGTTAAACCGGGAAAAGGTGCGGCGTTTGTGCGCACTAAGATCAGAAACGTTATTTCTGGGGCTGTAGTTGAAAGAACATTTAATCCATCTGATAAATTTGAATCGGCGTTTGTTGAGAGAAGAGTTATGCAATATCTCTATAAAGATGAAGCGCTTTATTATTTTATGGATCTTGAAACATTTGAACAAGAGCCTATTGATGAATCTAAAATTGGTGATTCATCAAGATTCCTCAAAGAAAATAGTGAAGTAAAAATCCTTTCATACAAAGGAAGTATTTTTGGCGTTGAGCTACCTTTCTTTGTAGAACTTATTGTAGAACAAACAGACCCTGGATTTAAAGGCGACACAGCAACGAATGCAACCAAGTTAGCTGTTTTGGAAACAGGCGCAGAAATCAGAGTACCTTTATTTATCGATGAAGGTCAAATGGTTAGAATCGACACAAGAACGGGCGAATACATGGAAAGAGTATAGTGTGCTGATTTTAAATTAGCGATACTCGTAATTAAAAAAAGAATGGAGAATTATTATGGAAATGCTTGAAAGTGTAGCTTATCTAAAGGGATTAGCAGAGGGATTAGACATTGAACCGAAGTCTAAGGAAGGAAAACTTTTTTCAGCAATTATTGATGTCCTTGACGATTTAGCTTATGAAATTAATGGCTGTCAAGAATGTAATGATGAACTTCACGAATTGGTAGATATCATCGATGAGGATTTAGGCAAAATTGAAGAAGATTTTTATGACTTAGAAGATATGGAAGATGAAGAAGACCCGTGGGACTGTGATGATGGCTTATATGAAGTTACTTGTCCTAAATGCGGCGATGTAGTTTATCTTGATGAAGAGATGGTTGGCGACGACGGAATTGATTGTCCTAACTGTGGACAGCAACTAGAATTTGATTTAAGCGATTGTGATTGCTGCAAATGTGGAGATAATCATAATCATGCAGACGAATGTGGTTGTGATTGCGATGACGAATGTGACTGTGATTGCGAAGATGGTTGCGATTGCGATGATGATTGTACTTGTGGTTGCAAGGATTAATTAAAGCAAGTTAAAAAATAAGTCTGTTTCGGGGCGGAGTGTAATTCTCCACCGGTGGTAATGAGCAATAAGCTTTAGTCCACGAGCCTTTTTGGCTGATTTGGTGCGATTCCAAAACCGACGGTTAAAGTCCGGAGGAAAGAAACGGTGAGTAATATTGATTTATAATACCGATTTATTACAAACGTTTAGCCCATGGAATTTCCATGGGCTTTTTGTTTTTCCCGGCAGACCTTCTTTAAAAATAATTTGGAGGGTTTATATTATGAATAATAAAATTAACGTTAAGAGAAATACTAAATTTATGGTTATAGCGGCAATGCTTGCGGCTATTTCGACGATACTCTCATTTATAGAGGTACCGTTTATTGTACCGCATTTAAAGCTTGACTTTTCGGAAGTTCCAACCCTTATAGGCGGAATCATGTTAAGTCCGCTTTACGCATTGGCAATTTGTCTTGTAAAAAATGCTTTACACCTGTTTGTTACTTCAACTTTTGGCATAGGTGAACTTATGAACTTTATTGTTGGAATTAGCATTTCGTTACCAATTGCTCTTATTTTTAATAAATTTAGAAAAACAATGAGTATGAAAAAATCCATTTGGGTGTCTGCACTGATTACTTTACCAATTGCAGTTATCACAGGACTACTCGCAAATGTTATTTTTTATCCTGTCTTTATTAATTTGATGGGCGGTAAAATTGAAAGCAGTGCTGTTTTTATAACGTATCTTCTTTCAACTATTCCTATGAATATCGTAAAATATGTACTTACAACAGTACTTGTTTGCCCAATGATTCCAATTTTAAAAAAATACAAATTCGCAAGTTAACATAAAGATATTGTTTTTTCTCATAAACAGTGATAATATATACTATAATATATATAGCAGGAAAACTCATCTCTTGCACTTATAGTTGGCTGTCATTTTACCGGCACCGGCTGATAATAGTTATATTTTGTAATCTTGTTATATAGCAAAGAGTAAATTGGAGTAGGTGTTATTATTGTCAAAAGCATCAAAACAAAATTTCCTATATGGTGCCACAATACTTATGGTGTCAATGATTATCGTAAAATTCGTCGGAGCAATCTTTAAAATCCCTCTTTTACAGATAATTGATACAAGCGGAATGGCATACTTTAGTTCGGCATACACTCTTTTTACAACTGTGTATGCTCTTACAGTGTCTGGACTTAGCGCAGGAGTCGCTAGAATGGTTGCAGAAAATGCAACGGTTGGAAGATTTAGAGATGTTAAAAAAATCTTTAAATTAGCGACAACTATATTTATAGGTTTGGGCTTAGCAGGATTCATAATAATTGCTGTAGCTGCAAATGGGTTTTCGATGGCAATTAATAACCCTAAATCATACTGGTCACTTGTTATGATTTCACCGGCAATCTTTTTTTGCTGCGTTATGGCAGCGTACAGGGGCTATTACGAGGGTTTAAGTGATATGAGACCCACTGCTGTGTCGCAAGTTGTGGAGGTCCTAATAAAGCTTGTAGCGGGGCTGTCGCTTGCAAGCATTGTTATGGCAGTAGCACAAAGGCAATATGAGCAAACAGGAATCGTTTTTGGAGTTGCTGCTGATTCGGCAGAAGCGGCTAAAATGATTGCACTGCCTTTTGGTGCAGCTGGAGCAATGTTTGGTATTACAATAAGCACGGTTGCAGGATTTATTTATATTTTCATACGACATAAGTTGCACGGTGACGGGATAACTAGTGAGCAACTTAAGGCGTCACCATCACCTCTTAAAGGTAAAATTTTAGTTTACCGTTTAATTAAGCTTGCTGTGCCGATTACACTAGGTGCTGTCGTGCTACAACTGTCTGCAATGATAGATATGGCTACAATCATGAATAAACTTGAAAAAACAGCACAGACTTCGAGCTATTTAGGACAAATTTACGCACCGTATCTAAAAGCGGACGAGGAAATACAAGTTTTCTTATTTGGATGTTTTTCGTCGGCGGTTAATATTTTTAACCTTG
>JAVWHI010000041.1:0-10531 GCA_036640155.1 Oscillospiraceae bacterium
TGTAATTGCAAGTCAAGCACTTGTGTTTAACACTGTGCCGGCACAAATACTAGGAGAAGACGTTTTAAGAAGAGTAGAAAAAGATTGCGTTTTAATTGACTTAGCCTCAAAACCCGGTGGAATTGACTTTGAAATAGCAAAGAAATTAAATATAAAAGCAATTTGGGCATTGTCATTGCCGGGAATTGTTGCACCAATTACAGCTGCACAAATAATATATGATACAGTAAAAAATATTATCCATGAAAGGAAGCTCGCATATGAATAAAATCAAATTAGGGTTTGCCATGTGTGGTTCATTTTGCACTTTTGAGGCGAGCATTGTTTTAATGGAAAAGCTTGCTGATTTAGGCTATGATATTTTGCCGATAATGTCATTTAACGCTAGTTCGCTTAACACAAGATTTGGTAAAGCCTCAGACCACATAGAACGCATTGAAAATATATGTGGAAAATCTGTTGTTAGAACAATTGAGCAAGCAGAGCCGATAGGTCCACAAAGATACACTGATATAATGCTTGTTTGTCCATGCACAGGAAACACAGTAGCAAAACTTGCAAATTCCATCACGGACACACCGGTAACTATGGCAGTAAAAAGCCATTTGCGAAACAATTTACCGGTAGTAATAGCTGTGTCTACTAATGATGCACTAACTGGCAGTGCTAAAAATATTGGAATACTACAAAACACAAAAAACTATTTTTTTGTACCGATGGGGCAAGATAATCACACAAAAAAGCAGTCTTCACTTGTAGCAAATTTTCAAGCAGTGCCTAGTGCAATTGAAAAAGCACTTTTAGGAGAACAAATTGAGCCGGTTATGTTAAAAGCGTATCAAACATAGCTTATAGCAAAATAAAAGCAGTGGTGTTGATGTTTTATAAAAAAAGGACTATAATAAGAAAAATAATTATTTTTTTCATGCAAATTTGGTGCGGCAATATTTTAAGTATTACGACATTGCCGACCTTTTTTGCCTGCTTTGTAATTATCAAACGACTTAAAAATAAAGGTGATGCTTCATGAATAAAATTTATTATGCAAAAATAAGTGATGAGATTGTACCGGACATGTTTAATAAACTTTTAAATTTAGTATCGACCCAGGAACGTGAAAAAATTACTAGACTAAGATTTGATTCGGATAAAATGCTTAGCCTATATGCTAGAGTACTTTTACGAGCAGTAGTATATCAAACGCAAAACATATCAAATACTGAAATTTTAATTTCAGAAAATGAATACGGAAAGCCATTTCTAAAAAATAATAAAGACTTTCATTTTAACATATCGCACACAAAAAACGCAGTTGTTTTGGTGGTTTACGACTCGTGTGTGGGCGTCGATATTGAGCGTGTCCGCCCAATTAACACAAATGTAGCAAGAAGATTTTTTACTAAAACAGAACTAGAATATGTTGTTAAAACTAACTGTGATAGGCGTTTTTGCGAAGTATGGACGAAAAAAGAAAGTTATGTAAAGTTTAAAGGTAGAGGCATTGGCTTGGGACTTGATAGGTTTGATGTTTTGAGTGATGAACTATCAAAAAACTTTAGTTTTTTTAAGCAGGACAACTACTTTATTTCAGTATATAGTGAGGGGTTATCTAAAAACAATAATTTAGTTAGCTTATCACAGGAAGACATAGAGAAGATGGCAAATTTAAATTTACAATTAACGAATTAATCATTGACAAATTTTAAATGAAATGCTATACTATGATGTAATGCAAAAGGGAGTAGCAGATGGGCGTTCCCCATCGGTTATATTCACCAACACGATTGCTTTAAGCAATCTGGATATAACAATAATTGCAAGACTTTTGTCCCACCATTTTTAGTAGGACAGAGGTTTTTTTATTTTAAAATACAGGAAAGGTGATTTTTTTGAAAGAATATTTTGAAAGCACACAAGAAGTGCTGAAAAACGCAAAAACCACTGAAAACGGTCTAACTCAGGCACAAGTTACGCAACGCATAGAAGAATTTGGCGAAAACAAATTGGCAGAGGGCAAAAAGACGTCTTTATTCAAACGTTTTTTAGAGCAGCTTAAAGACCCGATGATTATAATTTTAATTATTGCCGCAATTATTTCAGGAATTACTTCGGCTTATTCCGGTGAGGGATTTGCAGACGTAATTATAATTATGATTGTGGTTATTATTAATGCTGTATTGGGTGTTTATCAGGAAAGTAAGGCTGAAAAAGCTATTGAAGCACTGCAAAAGATGACGTCGGCTACAAGCAAAGTTTTTCGTGATGGTAAGCTTGCAATAGTTAAAAGCGAAGAGCTAACTGTCGGCGATGTTATTGCATTAGAAGCAGGAGATGCGATACCGGCAGACGGAAGACTTATTGAATGTGTTAGCCTAAAAATTGAAGAGGCTGCATTAACTGGAGAAAGTGTTCCTGTGGATAAAACTGATTTAGCAATTCCAGAATCAGACAAGGATATCCCACTCGGAGACCGCAAAAACATGATGTACATGGGAAGCACAGTGGTTTATGGTAGAGCAAAAGCTGTGATAACTTCAATTGGTATGAATACAGAAATGGGGAAAATAGCAGGCGCACTTTCAGATGCAAAGGACGAAAAAACTCCATTGCAACGAAAACTCTCGCATCTTTCTAAAGTACTTACTTACGCAGTTGTGGGTATTTGTGCATTTATTTTCCTATTTAACTTAATTAAAACCGGTGACTTTAGCGGTGCTATGATGCTTGATACGTTTATGATAGCAGTAAGCCTTGCTGTAGCCGCAATTCCAGAAGGACTAGCAACGGTTGTAACGATTGTTTTATCAATAGGAGTTACAAAAATGTCTGCTAAGAATGCAGTAATACGTAAACTAACAGCTGTTGAAACTTTAGGCTGCGCACAAATAATATGCAGTGATAAAACGGGTACGTTAACACAAAACAAGATGACTGTTACTGATTATTATGGTGAAGATGAACTTTTGCTAGCAAAGGCATTGTCACTTTGTAGTGATGCTCAACTTAACGATGAATTTGAGGCTGTTGGTGAGCCAACTGAGTGCGCTCTTGTTAATTACGCATATGTAAAGGGATTAAATAAAACCGAAACGTCAAAAGATTGCCCACGTGTTTGTGAAGCACCATTTGACAGTGTTCGTAAAATGATGAGTACTGTTCATCAAATTGGAAACGAGTTTGTTCAATATACTAAAGGCGCTCCAGATGAAGTGCTAAAATGTTGTACACATATATTAAAATCCAACGAAGTTGTCTTGATGACAGATGAAGATAGAATAAACATTTTATCACACAACAAAGGGTTTGCCGATGAGGCGTTGCGAGTATTAGCAGCAGCATCAAAAACTTATAGTGTAATGCCGTCAAAAGATGTATCACCGAAAGAACTTGAAAACAATCTTGTTTTCATAGGGCTAGTTGGAATGATTGACCCGGTAAGACCTGAAGTATGTGCTGCAATCGAAGAATGTAGGACCGCTGGAATCCGACCAATTATGATAACAGGTGACCATCGTGATACAGCTATTGCAATTGCAAAAAATCTTGGAATAATTACTGACCCATCTCAAGCAATAACCGGCGCACAGCTTGATGAAATGAGCGATGAAGAATACGAGAAAAACATCAGTAATTACAGTGTTTACGCACGTGTTAAGCCAGAAAACAAAGTTAGAATTGTTAGCACATGGAAAAAGAAAGGCTTTATTTGTGCAATGACCGGTGATGGAGTTAATGACGCACCGAGTATTAAAAATGCTGATATTGGTATAGGTATGGGAATCACAGGAACTGATGTTACAAAGAATGTTGCTGATATGGTACTTGCTGATGATAACTTTGCAACTATTGTAGGTGCTGTTGGAGAAGGACGTAAAATCTTTGATAACATTCGTAAAGCTATACAGTTTTTGCTAGCTTCTAATTTGAGTGAAGTATTAAGCATTTTCTTAGCAACTTTGATGGGATTTACAATTTTAAAACCTGTTCATTTACTTTGGATTAACCTTATAACTGATACTTTCCCGGCATTAGCGCTAGGAATGGAAGCGGGCGAAAAAGATGCTATGCAGCGTCCGCCACGTGACCCTAAAGAGAGTATATTTGCAAGGGGCTTAATGTCTGACGTTATATATCAAGGTATTATGGTTTCTATAATAACGCTAGCATCTTATTTCATTGGCCATTTCATGGAAAGTGGCGTTTGGGAAATAGCAAATAGTGCAGATGGAATGACTATGGCGTTTTTAACTATGAGTATGGCAGAAATTTTTCATAGCTTTAATATGCGAAGTCAAACACACAGCATTTTCACATTGAAAAAGCAAAACATTTATCTTTGGGGAGCAATGTTGGGTAGCTTATTAATGACGATTTTAGTTATATATGTACCATTTTTACGTGGTGCTTTCCAATTTGAGGCTATTTCATTTATCGAATTTATAGTAGCAATGTTGTTGGCTGTAAGTGTTATACCGATTGTTGAAGTTGTTAAATTCTTTAAATTTAGAAAATTAAGAGCAAAATAATATTTTTTAAAACTGCACTTATTTCTTGTTAGTATATAGTGGTGCTTTAATTAATGGCATTAGCTATGTTTTACTTTAAAAAAGGCATGAGTTTTAACTAAATAAAAGTAGGCACTACAATAGTTTTACTGTTTTGTAGTGCCTACTTTTTTATTTAATAACATGTTTTTACGAGTTTTCATTTATAACTTTTTTTATTAGTGAATTAAGATCCTCAAAAGTGCAAATGTTACCGCTTTCACGGCGTAATGAACTAGCACCACACACGCCTTTAAGATACCATGCTACTAGTTTTCTTGCTTGTCGCATTCCACTTGACTCGCCTTCACAATCACATAAAAGTTTGATGTGTTCAGTCATAATTGCTAAGCGTTCGTCTAGCGTTTTTGGTGCAAGGAGGTTGCCAGTTTGAAGATAGTACTCAATTTCTTCAAAAATCCAAGGATGTCCATAGCTTCCTCGCCCTAGCATGACAAGATCGCATCCGGTTTTATCGTACATTTCTTTAGCGTCTTGTGGGCAAGTGATATCGCCATTTCCAATAACAGGAATGGACACAGCTTTTTTTACTTTTGCAATAATGTCAATGTCTACAGGAGGACGGTACATTTGAGTTTTAGTACGACCATGCACCGTTATAGCCGATGCACCGGCTTGTTCAAGCATTTTTGCAAATTCAACTGCATTAACGCTTGATTCGTCCCAACCTTTTCTGATTTTCACGGTTATTGGAATTGAAGTCATCTTAGTCATATTCGTTATGATTTTACATGCAAGTTCTGGATTTTTCATAAGGGCGCTGCCACTACCATTGCCGGCAACTTTCGGCACAGGACATCCCATATTAACATCGATTATCTGGGGCGAAAATTGTTGCGCAATCAGCGTTGCTTTGCCCATAAAATCAGGGTCGTCACCAAAAAGTTGGACCGCCATAGGTTGTTCTGCGGCGGTAACTGTCAAAAGTTTTGCTGTTTTTTTATCGCTGTAGCACAACCCTTTTGAACTTGCCATTTCTCCTGTTACATAGCAAGCTTTATATTTTTTGCACATATACCGATACGCATAGTCAGCAACCGAAGCCATTGGTGCTAGTGCGGCGGTTTTCTTTATTTTGACATTTCCAATATAAATGTACTCCATTTAGTATCTTCAAACCTTTCATAATAGGGCAAAATCGTTGATATATTTTTGCACCTGTGTTATAATATAATAAGTATTAAAATTAATTAAGCAAGTAGTTTTCAAGAGCTTTTGCACTGTTTTTTTATCAGCTTATGGTTTATCGCTTGTTAAATTTTTATCTGTATCCCGAATATATCGTATTTGGCATTTTTGCTAAAGCTTAACGAATATACATGTTCATTATAACAATTAACTTAGCATTAAGTCAATAAAAATAAATTTGAATAGAGGATTATTACGTGAAATTATTAGCGATTGATGGTAATAGCATACTTAATAGGGCGTTTTATGGTGTTAAGCTTTTATCCAATAAAAATGGCGTTTATACTAATGCGATTTATGGCTTTTTAAGTATTTATATCAAGCTCATCAAGGACAACAAACCTGACGGAGTAGTAGCGGCTTTTGATGTAAGTGGGAAAACTTTTCGTCATGAAAAATATCAAGAGTATAAAGCCAATAGAAAAGGAATGCCAGAAGAATTATATATGCAACTTCCTATAATGAAAGAAATACTAAGTCATATGGGCGTTAAAATTTTACAACAGCAAGGATATGAAGGTGACGATATTGTAGGAACGGTTGCTAGAATGTCGTGTGAAAGTCAAAACGAGTGTATTGTTGCATCTGGTGACCGTGATAATTTGCAACTCATTAATGATTGCGTGAGTGTGTCGCTAGCAAAAAACAGCGGTAGCGTTTTATACACGCCACAAGTTTTTTTTGATGAATATGGAATTAGTGCATCACAACTAATTGATTTAAAAGCTTTAATGGGCGATAGTTCTGACAACATTCCTGGAGTACGTGGTATTGGTGAAAAAACAGCATTAACACTGATTAAAAATTATTCTTCTATTGAAAACATTTATGAAAATATTGAGGAAATTCAAACAACTCCACGTATTCGTGGACTTTTAAAAGAAAACAAAGAGAATGCTTTTTTAAGTAAGGAACTAGCAACTATAGATGTCTTTATGCCACTTGATTTTAACATAGAAGAGTGTATCGCTGCACAACCTGATAATGATGCGTTGGCTAAAAAGTTTATTGAGCTTGAAATGTTTTCATTTTTGCAAAAATTCGGACTTGATGTAAAAAATAATGACCGTTCGCAAATTTGTCAAACAAAACCTGTAGACACAATTATTATTAAAAATCCGGAATTTTCTACTGTTACTGAAAAGCTAAAAAACCTAGGGAAAATATATTTTTTGTACAATCAATCGTTACTAATAAATGTTGAGAACACGATTTATGTTTTTGATAAAGACCCCCTTGATGCTTTGATTAACATTGTTATTAAAAGCAACTACCCAAAGTATACATTTTTAGGTAAGAACATTTATAAAATTGCAAATGATAATGAATTGACACTACAAAATCTAGTGTTTGATGTACAGCTTGCAGCATACCTTTTAAGTCCAAGTTCACGAGAATACAGTTTGCCGGATTTATCGCAAAAGTTTTTGTTTGATACGAGTTTTAATGTAAGTGAAGAATATTACGACATTGCGGCGTTACCGTCACTATGTGAAAGACTTCTACAAAAACTTGAAAGTGAAGATATGTTAACGCTTTTTCAAACAATAGAAATGCCTCTTTGTGAAGTGCTTTCTGACATGGAATATGAGGGCTTTGGAATTGACACTAAGGGCTTAAGTGAATTTGGCAAAGAGCTAAAGCAGAATATTGAAGAACTAAAGCTAACTTTATTTAGTTTGGCAGGCGAAGAGTTTAATCCAAACTCAACAAAAGAATTATCGGCAATTTTATTTGAAAAATTAGGACTTCCTTGCAAAAAGAAGACAAAAACCGGTTATTCAACTAACATTGACGTTTTAGAATCCCTAATGGATAGTCATGAAATAGTGCCTGTTTTAATGGAGTACAGAAAACTAACTAAACTCTATTCGACGTATGTTATTGGACTTTTGAAAGTAGTTACAAAAGACGGTCGTGTTCATTCGACGTTTAATCAAACTGAAACGAGAACAGGAAGAATAAGCTCCACAGAGCCTAATGTGCAAAACATTCCAGTTAGGAGTAAACTAGGCGGTGAAATACGCAAGTTTTTTGTTGCACGAGATGGGTACACTTTAGTAGATGCAGACTATTCGCAAATTGAGCTTAGAATTTTGGCGCATATAGCAAAAGATGAAAATATGATTGAGGCGTTTAAAAACGGAGTAGATATTCATACTGCAACGGCGGCACAAGTATTTAAGTTTGAAATAAATGATGTTCCTGCTGAGTATAGAAGTCGTGCAAAAGCCATCAATTTTGGTATAGTTTATGGCATTGGAGCGTACTCGCTTTCTAAAGACATTAACGTTTCAGTTTATGAGGCTAAAGAATATATAAAAGAATATTTTGCGACATATAGCGGTGTAGAATCGTATATGAAGGGAATTATTGAAAAAGCAAAAGCGGACGGGTTTGTTACTACTCTTTATGGCAGACGACGAGAGCTTGCAGACATTAATTCTACAAATAAAACAGTGCAGGCGTTTGCTTCACGAGTGGCACTTAACACGCCAATCCAGGGAACAGCAGCAGATATAATTAAGATTGCTATGGTTAAGGTTTTTACAAGGCTTAAAAAAGAAAACTTAGATGCAAGACTAATTTTACAAGTGCATGATGAGCTTATAGTTGAAGCACCGTTTATGCAAGCAGAAACAATAAAAAAATTATTAAAAGAAGAAATGGAAAGTGCGGCACAACTTGCTGTAAAATTAGTTACAGATGTTAATACCGGTGCAAACTGGTTTTTAGCAAAGGGATAACACGAAAAATAGAAAAGGTGAGAATATGACTAAAATAATTACAATTTGCACTGGAAATACTTGTCGAAGTCCATTAGCACAAGGCGTGATAGATAGCATTTTAAAAAAACATTCACGTGATGATGTAGTTGTGCATAGCGCAGGAGTTTGTGCAACAAATGATAGAGTTATAAGTGAAAATTCGATTTTGGCACTAGCTGAAATAGGGATAGATTTGTCGGCACAGCGGTCGGCACTTATAACACGTGATGCTTTATTGCAGGCAGATATTATCTATGCAATGACAACTGAACATAAGATTTTCTTGACTGGTATATTACCTGAAATTGCCGAAAAAATATTTGTGCTTAATATTCCGGACCCATTTGGCAAAAACCTTGATGCTTATCGTGAGTGCAGGGATAAAATGATTGAATACTTTAATAATGAATATGAAAAATGGTGATGTGCTTGAAAAAAAGTTTTATTAGCATTGAAGTAATGCGACCAGAACACACAAAAAACCTAGCAGAAATTAGTCGTGAATGCTTTAGTGAATATTGGTCGCAAGAAGCATTTTTATCTGAGATGAGTAATAAAAATTCAGTGACATTTGTCGCAGTAGATGAATTTTCTAATGCGGTTGGATTTATCAACGCACATTGCATTTTAGACGAGTGTTTTTTAAACAATATTGCATTATATAAAAAGTTTCAAAATCAAAAAATAGGACAGGCTTTACTCGACAAACTGTGTGAATATGCTGTTTGTCAGAAAGTTTTAACGATAACTCTTGAAGTTAGAATGAGCAATGAAAATGCTAAAAACTTTTATTATAAAAATAACTTTGTCAAGGTTGGGTTAAGAAAAGAATTTTATCAAAATCCAACTGAAGATGCACTTCTTTTGACAAAAGTTATTTAAGGATTACAAAACGGAGGAATACATAATGAAAATATTATCCATTGAAAGTTCGTGCGATGAAACTGCAGCCGCCGTCGTTGAAGACGGAAGAATCGTTCTTTCAAACATTGTTGCTACACAAATAGAAGAACATAAGCTATATGGCGGAGTTGTACCTGAAATTGCATCAAGGCGGCACTGTGAAAGCGTTTGTGCGGTCACACGTCAAGCGTTAGCAGATGCTAATTTAACTCTTGAGGAAATAGATGCTATTGCAACTACTTATGCGCCTGGACTTATTGGAGCGCTTTTAGTTGGTGTAAATTTTGCAAAAGGGTTAGCACTTGCTACTTCAAAGCCACTTATTCCAGTGCATCATATTAGGGGACATATTGCTGCTAATTATATTTCGTCGTTAGAGTTAAAGCCACCGTTTTTGTGTCTTGTAATTTCCGGCGGACATAGTCATATAATCGAGGTTTTAACGCACACTGAATTTAAAGTAATTGGAAGAACTCGTGATGATGCTGTTGGTGAAGCATATGATAAGGCGGCACGGTCTATGGGATTTTCTTATCCAGGTGGAATATATGTCGATAAAGCGGCACAGTCTGGAGATGCAACAAAATATAAACTTCCAACACCTAAAGTTGATGGCTCAAAATATGATTTTAGCTTTTCAGGTCTTAAAACTGCGGTGATGAATTTAATAAATAATTCAAAGCAAAAAGGCGAGGAAGTTAATGTAAATGACTTAGCAGCAACTTTTCAAAACACTGTTGTCGACATGTTAAGTGAAAAGCTTATGATGGCAGCACAAGAATTTGGTTACACTAAAATTGTAGTTGCAGGGGGAGTTTCTGCAAATTCACAAGTACGTCAAAGACTATTGCAAGAGTGCAATCAAAGAGGGTACACTCTTTTTATTCCTCCATTAAAATATTGTGGTGATAATGCTGCCATGATTGGCAGTCAAGCATATTTTGAGGCATGTGCTGGTAATTTTGCCGGTATGGATTTAAATGCAACAGCTTCACTTTCCATTGACCAAAACGCCTATTAAAAGGAGAAACAATTTATGGATAACAGCTTTTTTTCATTGGTATTGAGAATGAAAAACATTAACCGCTGGAGTTTAATGAGAAACAC
>JAVWHI010000042.1:0-2035 GCA_036640155.1 Oscillospiraceae bacterium
GCACAGACACACGGTAGTATTAATAAAATTATTGCACTTGCAAAAGAAAACGATATTGTTATAAAAAATGTTACTGATCAAAAATTAGATTTTATAAGTGGCGGAGTTAATCACCAAGGTGTTGTAGCGATATGTGCTGTAGGACAATACTATTCACTCGAGGATATTTTGCAAATAGCAAGAGACAAAAATGAACCACCGTTTATTATTATTGCGGACGAAATTGAAGACCCTCATAACCTGGGTGCTATAATAAGAACTGCTGAAGCATGTGGCGCACATGGAATTATAATTCCAAAAAGGCGAACAGCAACACTCACGTCAACTGTCTATAAAACATCAGCTGGTGCTGCTAGTGCTGTGCCTGTGGCAAAAGTGCCTAATCTTGTAGCTGCAATAAAAGAACTTCAAAAAAACGGTGTATGGATTTATGCTGCTGATATGGAGGGCAAGCGTTGGTGCGAGGTTGACTTAAAAGGTGCAGTAGCACTGATTATTGGCTCAGAGGGTGAAGGAATATCAAGACTTTTAAAAGAGCAATGTGATTTTACACTGTCATTACCAATGCTAGGAACGATAAACTCACTTAATGCGTCAGTTGCAGCCGGTATTTTGATGTACGAAGTAGTTCGTCAGAGAACAAATAATATATCCATGTAAGTATATTTTTTTAACAATTGTTTTAATTCTCCTTTGAAATTTAGCCGGATGCTATTAATCATAAACATTTATAGGTAGTAAAAAATAAAAACGATATTTCTATTTGAAGTGACGATAAGTCCTTAAAAAAAGGACTTTCACATTATTTAATATGTCCGTGTGAAACTATTAGTATGCTCTTAAGCCACACATGGGTATTTTTACTCTTATCATTCCTGGACTTTGCAAGGTAAGGGTAATTGTTTTTTAATGTTTTGTGCCGATGCAAAGCGGCGGAATGGAGTATAAAAATGGACGATAAAAAATTCTCTGTTGATGATATTTTAAGCGAGGTTAAGGGCTTTAAAAATAAAGATGGTGACTTTTCAGATAACAAAGATGATCTGCTTGATGAAATTTTAAGAAGCAGCAAATCATTTTTAAAGATAAAAACTGATAATGATGAGAAACATCAAAAGGATAGTACTACTTCACAAACAGCACATATATCTAGTGAAGAAGTAAAAGCACAAACCGTCGCAGATGTTGACAAATATTCAAATCTTCATTTTTCTCCACATAAAACAAGTGATTTTTCAAAACCAAATTGGAGTGTAAATAAATTTAAAGAATCTGTTACAAAAGTTGAAGAGAATTTGAATGACATTGAAATTGATAAAAGTCGTAAAGAAAATACTGTTGAAATCATAAAAGAATTGACCAATTCTCAATTTAGCAGTGACGAAGTTGACAGTGCAATAAAAAAAGAAAATGAAGAGACTAAAAGTAAATTTGGAATATCAAATAGTGGTTACAAGGAATTTAAGAAAAAACGTAGCGATATAGTAGATGACTTTATATTAGATACAATGAACACCGATACATTGCAAATTAATAAAGAAAACTTGCAACGAGACGAGCAAAAACAAGACTTTTCTAAACCTGCCGGCGATGAAAAAGAAACTTCTAACAATGATTTTGAAAATAACGAACAGGTTAGCCAACAGCTAAAACTGATGCAAAAACGCACTGCAACAAAAACGATTTTGTCAGCGGTATTATGCGTTTTTTCAGTTTTGATGATGCTTTTTAGACCAAGTGGCGAGAGTATGCATTTTTTTAATGTTATTACAATAACCCCACTTATATATGCTGTGATGAATGCGGCGCTATTAATTATTACAGGCATTTTATCACTTGAAATAATTAAGGGTGGAATAATTGCAGCCATACACCGTCAAGCACAAAAAGATACAATGTTTTGTTTGTCGTTTGTTATAGTTGCTGTAGCCTCTGTTTTTGCATTAGTTAAACCCGGTGCATTATTAGGTGGTTTTTGTACATATTTGCCGATATATACTTTCTGTATTTTTTTCAACTACTTATCTAAGTATTT
>JAVWHI010000042.1:2045-10439 GCA_036640155.1 Oscillospiraceae bacterium
AACGTGTATTAAAACGAATTTAAACATGAAATTTCTTACTAATGTAGAAAACAAATATTACGTTGCAAATATTGATGACGAGTCAATTTCACAGAATTTCACGAAAGGGCTACTTTTGGAAGAGCCTATTCTAGTAAAAAATGTTAAAACCAATTCTTTGATAGACTTTGTTTTTGAGTCATTTAAGCAAGACAGAAGCGATTTTTCATCGCAAAAAATGCTACCTTTTGTTGGGATTGCAGCGATAGCAATTGCGTTTTTAGCAACATATCTAACTAAAAATGTTATGTGGGGAATAATGGCATTAAACGGGATTTTCATTTGTGCAATTTCGTTTGTTTCGGTTATTTTGGAGGTGTATCCTCTTTTTAAATACACAAAGATTAACAATAAATATGGTGCAATGATTGCAGGTGGCGATTGCGTAGATGCGTTTGGTGACACAAATTCTGTTTTGATTGATTCGTATGATTTGTTTGATAATGACACAGTAACGCTCTACGGTATAAAAACCTTTTCTGGAAAACGAATTGATGATGCGATTTTGGACGCAGCGAGTGTTATTTGTGAGACAAAAAGCATTTTAACTGATGTGTTTTTAGATATGATTGGTAATAAGAAAGAACTGTTAAGAACGGTAGATTCAGTCGTTTATGAAGACTTGATGGGTATGTCTGCATGGGTCGATGATAGGCGTGTATTAATAGGAAATCGTGAATTAATGTTAAATCATGGTATTGACGTACCAAGCAAAGATTATGAAGAGCGTTTTTTACCAAAAGTAAGTGATGACAATGAAGTGATTTATCTTTCTTCATCTGGCCAGTTGACAGCAGCGTTTGCTGTTGGATTAAAGGTGAGGTCTGTTAATAAAAATCTTATTAGACTTGTACAAAAAAACAAAATAGGAATTGTTCTTAAAACGGTTGACCCTGTGTTGACAAAAGAAAAACTTGCTCGACTTTTTAATGTAGATGAAGAATTATTTAAAGTGCTTCCGTCAAGACTACATAAAGACTATGCAAGTCAAATGAATGCTACTAAAACCGCACCGGCCTCCATAGCAAACAATGGAAAAGTTTTTGGATATTTAATATCAATTTTATCCGCTAAAAAAATTAAAAGTGTTGTCAATGTTGGGGTGGTTTTGCAAGCTTGTTTGATAGTATTAGCTGTTTTTTTATATGCTATATTTGCTTTTCTGGGGTCGTTAGCACAGCTTGGAAACATTGAAATTTTAGTGTATATGGCAGTTTGGCTTTTTGTTTATTTTCTAATTCAAAAAGTAATAAGGCTATAATAAATTGTTGCATATTTTATAAAAACAGTGTATAATACTTAATAAAATAAATATTGTATTTTTAATTTGTTATACTAGCTACATTTAGCTTGTGGCATCAAACTTTAAAAATAGGATAAAATCTTATTTGATATATAAAGGAGAATTTATGTATAAAATCATAAACAAACGCAATCTTAATAGTGAAGTTGTATTGATGGAAGTTGAAGCCGAGTTCATTGCACAAAAGGCACAGGCAGGGCAATTCATCATATTTAGAGTTGACGAACAAGGTGAGAGAGTACCACTTACCATTGCCGATTATGATCGCAAGCGTGGGACAATAACTATAATATTTCAGACAATTGGTGCATCTACAAAGAAATTGTCACAAATTAAAATAAATGATTATATACTTGATTTTGTAGGACCGCTTGGAAAAGCATCAAAAATCGAAGGTGCTAAAAGGGTTGCAGTTATTGGAGGCGGAGTAGGGTGTGCAATTGCATATCCACAGGCAAAGATGCTGCATTCTATTGGCGTCGAAGTAGACATTATAGCAGGATTTAGAACAAAAGATATTGTCATACTAGAAGAAGAAATGAAAAAGGTTTGCACAAATTTAATTATTACTACAGACGATGGTTCATATGGGCAAAAAGGCTTTGTAACCGGTGCATTAAAAGACCTCATTGATGGCGGTAGAGACTATGATACAGTTATTGCAATTGGTCCTGTTCCTATGATGAAGTTTGTGTGTGAAGTCACAAGACCGTACAATATTAAGACAATCGTATCATTAAACCCTATTATGATTGATGGAACTGGAATGTGTGGCGGATGTAGAGTAAGTGTTGGTGGCGAGCAAAAGTTTGCGTGCATTGATGGCCCGGATTTTGACGGACATTTAGTAGATTTTGATGAATTAATTAAGAAAAACAGTTTTTATAAGCAAGAAGAAAAGCGAGACGCAAATTGTCGGTTGTTGAGAGGTGATGTTAATGCCTAATATGTCATTAAAAAAAGTTTCCATGCCGGAGCAAGACCCTAATATTCGCAATAAAAACTTTGATGAAGTTTCTTTAGGGTATACTAAGGAAATGGCAATAGAAGAGGCTTTAAGATGCCTAAACTGTAAAAATAAGCCATGCGTTAGTGGATGTCCTGTAAATGTTCGCATTCCTGAATTTATTAACTGTGTTTGTAATAGTGAATTTGAGAAAGCTTATGAAATTATAACTTCAACAAACGCTTTGCCGGCTGTTTGTGGACGAGTTTGCCCACAAGAAAGTCAATGCGAAAGCAAGTGCGTTCGTGGGATTAAAGGCGAGCCTGTTGCAATTGGTAGGCTTGAAAGATTTGTTGCTGACTTTCACATGCAATATGGAAAAGATGTAATGATTAAACCTAAACAAAACGGACATAAAGTAGCTGTAATAGGTGCAGGACCTGCAGGGCTGTCTTGTGCAGGAGATTTAGCAAGAAAAGGGTACTCTGTCACAGTATTTGAAGCGTTTCATAAAGCTGGCGGAGTTTTGGTTTATGGAATCCCCGAATTTAGACTTCCAAAAGACATTGTTAGTCAGGAAATTGACAAATTGCAAAAAATCGGCGTAGAAGTAAAGACTAACATGGTTATTGGCAGGATTTTTTCTATAGACGAGCTGTATGAAATGGGCTATGAGGCTGTTTTCATTGGATCAGGAGCAGGTTTACCTATGTTTTTAGGCATACCTGGTGAGGGACTGGTTGGAGTTTATTCTGCAAATGAATTTCTAACTAGGATTAATTTAATGAAGGCTTATCGTGATGATTATGATACACCTATAAAGCACAGTAATGCTGTTGCTGTGGTTGGTGGCGGTAATGTTGCAATGGACGCTGCACGTTGTGCTAAAAGGCTGGGAGCTGAGCATGTTTACGTCGTTTATAGACGTTCTGAGGCAGAAATGCCGGCACGTCTTGAGGAGATTCATCATGCAAAAGAAGAGGGAATTGAATTTTTGTTTTTAACCAATCCTAACAAGATTTTAGGCGATGAAAACGGACTAGTTTGTGGAATAGAATGCAGTAAAATGCAATTAGGTGAAGCGGATTCTTCAGGAAGAAGAAGTCCAATTGTAGTTAGCGGATCGGATTATGTTATAGATGTTGAAAGCGTTATTATGGCGGTAGGAACATCACCTAATCCATTGATACGAAGCACAACTAAGGGCCTAGACACAAATGCACGTGGGTGCTTGGTTGTTAACGAAAAGATGCTAACGACAAGAGCTGGAGTATATGCAGGTGGCGACGCTGTCACGGGTGCTGCAACAGTTATTTTAGCAATGGGAGCCGGCAAAACTGCTGCCGATTCAATTGATGAATATATAAGAAATAATAAGGGAGATGAAACAATGACTTTTGAAGTTACTAAAAACACTATCATAGGCGACATTCTTGATTTTGATGAAACTACTGCTCAATATTTTTTAGAAATGGGAATGCACTGTTTGGGCTGTCCTTCTTCACGTGGCGAGTCACTAGAGCAAGCATGTGAAGTTCATGACGTTGATGCAAACGAATTAGTTGCAAAACTTAATGCACATATAAGTAAATAATTTAGTAATTATGGTCGTCTTTAAAAAGGCGACCAGTAATTTTAGGTTAAAGTTATAAATAAGTCGAAACTATAAAAAATCAAGTGGCAGAATGGAGTACAAAATGATAGATGAAAGGCTTAAAACAGTAGCGTCTTTTGTTAAAAAAGGAAGCGCTGTTTGTGATGTTGGAACAGACCACGGATATTTACCCTGCTTTTTGGTTAAAAATAACATCACATCAAATGTACTTGCAACGGATATAAACATTAAACCGCTTCAAGCGGCAAGTAAACATATAAAAGACGATGGATTAGAAAAAGTAGTTTTGGTTCGACTTTCTGATGGGTTGCAACAAGTGACACATAAAGAAGTTGATACTATAGTAATTGCCGGTATGGGCGGAGATTTAATTTATAAGATTTTAACTGATGTAAGCTGGACAAAAAGCAAAGATTTAGATTTTATTTTACAACCAATGACACATGTAGAAGTTTTACGAGAAAAATTATATAGCAGTGGTTTTTACATAAAAAAAGAAACTCCAGTAATAGATTTAGAACATTATTATACGGTTATGTCGGTTGGATATAGTGGGATAAACGAAGAAATCAGCGACGTTTTTTATTATGCTG
The DNA here is from genome assembly GCA_036640155.1 of Oscillospiraceae bacterium. Taxonomy (GTDB): domain Bacteria; phylum Bacillota; class Clostridia; order Oscillospirales; family Ruminococcaceae; genus JAVWHI01. The sequence goes on from JAVWHI010000042.1 coordinate 6,542, forward strand.
GCTGTATTTTTGATTATAATGATGCGGTTTCAATTCAATATTGCAAGCATATATATAAAAGACTTACAAGAATTTTAAAGGGGCAAGAAAAGGGTAATGTGATTACACAAAACACACAAAAGATTAAAAAAGTAGTGCAGTGCTTAGAGGAGAAATTACATGGTAACGATTAAAGAAATATATGATTTTATCGATGGATTTGCTCCGTTTAAAACGGCATTATCATTCGATAATTGTGGATTGCTAATTGGAAATATGAATAAAAGTGTAGAAAAAATCATGTTAGCACTTGATGCGAGCAGTGCTGTTTTATCTGAAGCGTATGATAAAAACTGCACGTTAATTATTACACACCATCCGATTATTTTTCACCCATTAAAACAAATACGCTCATTTTCACCGGTGCAAAGTGCAATAAAAAAAGACATTGCTGTTTTATCAGCACACACTAATCTTGATGTAGCAAGTTGTGGCGTAAATGACGTATTAGCTAAAAAGTTGGAACTTGGTGAAGTTAAAGATTTAGTAAATGAAGACGGTATTGGGAAAATAGGAACTCTTTCTAGCAATATGAGTGATACTCAATTTGCAAAATATGCTAAGGAAAAATTAAACCTTCGTATGATAAAATTCACGCCGACAATTCGTACAATAAGAAGTGTTGCAGTCATAGGAGGCAGCGGAGGGGACTTTTTACAAGACTGTGAAGCGATGGGCGCAGACGCGGTTATTACTGGTGAGGGTAAGCACAACAACTATCTGGAGGCAGTGGAAAAAGACATATTTTTTGGTGAATGCGGTCATTTTGAAACTGAAGTTTTAGTTTTGGATTTACTTAAAAGCTTATTAGAAAAACGTTTTTCTGACTTACAGTTTATTATATCACAAAAAGAAAAATCGCCAATTTGCATTTTATAGTTGACAAAAAAAGTTTTGTGCGATATACTGTTATCAAAGCTGTGAAGAGAACAAGTAACCTAAAGCATAATCTTAAGAGAGCGTTTGGTTGGTGAAAAAACGTGTTGTGTTTTTTGTGAATACATCTTGGAGCTGCAAGTCTGAAATTTTAGTAGGATTTGTCGGGTACGCTCGTTAAAGCGTTTGAGTGTTTTTGCACTCGCTGAGGTTGTTTTTGTGAGAAAGCAACAAACTGAGGTGGTAACACGAATTTTCGTCCTCTGTTCTAATAAAGAACAGAGGACTTTATTTTTGCTATTTTGAAAGGAATTGAGCTAATGACTGTATTTGAAGAACTAAAAAGACGAGGATTAATTGCACAAACAACGCATGAGGATAAGATTGAAGAGCTTTTAAATAACGAAAAGGTTACATTCTACATTGGCTTTGATGCAACAGCAGACAGTTTGCATGTTGGGCATTTTCTACAGCTTGTAGTTATGTCACATCTTCAAAAAGCGGGGCATAGACCTATTGCACTTTTAGGAACAGGAACGACTATGATTGGTGACCCTACTGGAAAGACTGATATGCGTAAAATGTTGACGACTGATGAAATAAACCATAATGCCGAGTGTTTTGCTCGACAAATGTCGAAGTTTATTGACTTTTCCGGCGAAAATGCAATAATTGCTAAAAACGGTGATTGGCTACTGAATATGAATTACATTGACTTTTTACGTGATGTTGGAGTTCACTTTTCAGTTAATAAAATGCTTACAGCAGAGTGCTTTAAAAGTCGTCTTGAAAAAGGACTTAGCTTTATCGAATTTAACTACATGTTAATGCAAAGCTACGATTTTCTTCATCTAAATAAAGAATATGGTTGTAAAATGGAATTAGGTGGAGACGACCAATGGGCTAATATTTTAGGTGGGGTAGACTTAGTACGTAGGGTAAAGGGTGAAGAAGTATATGGAATGACGTTTACACTCTTAACAACAAAAGAAGGCAAAAAAATGGGTAAAACCGAAAAAGGAGCGTTGTGGCTCGACCCTGAAAAAACTAGTCCATATGAGTTTTACCAATATTGGAGAAATGTTGATGATGCTGATGTTATTAACTGTTTAAAACTTATAACATTTGTTCCAATTGAGGAAATTGAGGCTATGCAACATTTGCAGGGTAGTGAACTTAATTCGGTTAAAGAGCGATTAGCTTTTGAAGTAACAAAGTTAGTTCATGGTGAAGAAGAGGCAAATAAAGCAATGCAGACTGCAAAAAGTTTATTTACAACTAACTCTGTAGCAGATAACATGCCGGTAACTTTAATAGAAAAAGACGAAGTAGATGAAGATGGAATAGGAATTTTAAGCTTGCTAGTAAAAAGTGGACTTTGCCCATCTAACGGTGAGGCAAGAAGACTTGTAATGCAGGGCGGAATTTGTGTGGACGAGCAAAAAGTAGTTGATCCATCAATTAAATTTTTCCAATCAGATTCTCAGGTAAGTGCGATTATTATTAAAAAGGGCAAAAAGATATTCCATAGAGTTGAATTAGCATAATAATTTTCAAAAACTCTTGAAGAGTAAGAAAAAATAAGGTATAATTAAAGTAATATATCGATAGATGCTATATTATTCGAATCGCCAGTGAGTAGGCTAATTACATGGCATTAATTTAATATAGCGAATTATAAAAATCTGCTAAAAGGGGAAGTTAACTATGTTTAATGAAATGATGGACAGCATCGGGTTCGTTGCTAAATATGATAAAGAGGTTGCAGATGCTATGCAGCTTGAACTTTCAAGACAAAGAAGAAATATTGAGCTGATTGCAAGTGAAAACATTGTTTCGCCAGCGGTTATGGCTGCTATGGGATCTGTTTTGACTAATAAATATGCCGAGGGATATCCAGGAAAAAGATATTATGGCGGATGTCAATGCGTTGATATTGCAGAAAATATTGCAATTGAGAGAGCAAAACAACTTTTCGGTGCTGAACACGTCAATGTACAGCCACATTCAGGCGCTCAAGCAAATCTTGCAGTATATTTTGGACTACTTGAATATGGTGATACAATTTTAGGAATGAATTTAGCTCATGGCGGACATTTAACACACGGCTCACCTGTTAATATGAGTGGTAAATACTTCAATTTCATACCATATGGAGTTGATGACGAAAAGAACATTATTGACTATGATAAAGTACAAGAGCTTGCAAATGAACATAAACCAAAGATGATTGTGGCAGGAGCTAGTGCTTATCCTCGTGCAATAGATTTTGAACGGTTAGGTGAAATTGCAAAGTCAGTGGGAGCATATTTAATGGTTGACATGGCACATATTGCAGGACTAGTTGCTGCTGGACTTCATATGTCACCGGTACCATATGCTGATGTTGTTACAACAACCACTCATAAAACTTTACGTGGTCCACGTGGCGGTATGATAATGTGCAAAGCAGAGCTTGCTGCAAAAATAAATAAAGCAATTTTCCCAGGAACACAAGGCGGACCGTTAATGCACACAATTGCAGCTAAAGCAGTTTGCTTTGGTGAAGCATTAAAACCTGAATTTAAAGTTTACCAACAAACAATTGTAGACAATGCACAAGCACTTGCTAAGGGACTATTAAGTCGTGGATTTAAGCTTGTTTCAGGCGGAACGGATAACCATCTAATCCTTCTTGACTTGCGTAACTTTAATATAACAGGTAAAGAACTTGAAAAAAGACTTGATGAAGTATATATTACAGTTAATAAAAACGCTATACCTAACGACCCACAAAGTCCATTTACTACAAGTGGCATAAGAATTGGTACACCTGCTGTTACTAGTCGTGGGCTAAAGCCTGAGGATATGGAAGTTATTGCCGATAGCATTTACAAGACAGCGGTAGACTTTGAAAATACAGCAGACGAAGTTCGTGCAAATATAAATGAACTTTGTGCAAAATATCCATTATACGAATAAATTACAAAGGCGGAGGTTGGTT
>JAVWHI010000043.1:0-10282 GCA_036640155.1 Oscillospiraceae bacterium
CCTAAATTCTTATAAAACTGCATTGCCGCTGTTATATCACGTGGCTCCATGTCTATAATAAGCCCAATACAAAAAGCTGCCAAGGCATTATACACGTTATGCTTACCTATTGCTGGTATTGTTGCAGTGATGCTTTTGCCATAATAGTTTATTGTAAATCTCGTTTTTGTTCCGAGCATTTCAATATTACTTGCTGAAATATTTGCGTTTTTATTAATTCCATAATATATTACCGGGCGGTCAATATAACTACTAACTTCACATAATAGCTCATCATCATAATTAAGTACAAGCGGTGCATCCGGTGGCATACCGTCCATTATTTCAAGTTTTGCTCGCAATATATTTTCTCTAGTTCCAAGACTTTCTATATGCGATATCCCAATGTTCGTTATTATTGCAACATTTGGCTTAACAACACTTGTTAATGCTGCAATTTCGCCAAAGTCTGACATGCCCATTTCAAAAACCGCATTTTTATCATCACTGTTAATGTTAAACATTGATAGTGGTAAGCCAATCTCATTGTTGAAATTCCCCTGCGTTTTAATGGTTTTATTGTTGCCTTGCAAAACAGCATAAACCATTTCTTTTGTTGAGGTTTTTCCAACACTTCCTGTAACTCCAACTGTAAAAAGGTTAAAAAGTGATTTGTAATATCCCGCCAAATCAAGTAGAGCTTGTTTTGTATTTTTAACAATAACAATAGGGGTTTTCCCTGCTTTTAAAACAGCTTTTTCACTAATTACTACAGCAGCACCTTGCTTTATTGCCTGAGTAATAAAATCATGTCCATCAAAGTTTTCGCCCTTTATGGCAATATATAAGCATCCTTTTTTTAATTTTCTTGTATCTATACAAACATCATTAATCTCAATTTGCTCACTGCTTTCGCATTTACCGCCAACTGCATTAATTATCTGATTAAGCTTTAAATTATTCATTAGTTTCCTCCATAAATTTTCGCCGTAAATATCCTGTAACTATAAGACGCTCATCAAACTCTATCTTCTCATTTGCGATTATCTGATATCTCTCATGACCTTTTCCTAAAAGCAGCACAATATCTCCTGTCTTAGCATAATCAAGTGCAAATTCTATTGCCTCTTTCCTATTAACTATTACGCTATATTGTGCATTTTCTGCAACTCCCGGCAAAATATCATTTATGATTTGCTGTGGGTCTTCAGTCCTGGGATTATCCGTTGTTATAACAGTATAATCTGAAAGTGATGTCACCGCCTGTGCCATCAAAGGTCTTTTAAGTTTATCTCTGTCGCCGCCACACCCAAATACCGAAATAACTTTAGCGTTTGATGTAGCTTTAACACTTGATATAATGTTTTTAATACCATCTGGTGTGTGTGCATAATCACTTATAACAGTAAAATCGCTACAAGTTTTTATAACTTCACATCTACCATCAATCCCTTCAAACTCACTCAAAGCCTCACTGATTTTTTTTAGAGGTGCGCCTAATTTTACACAAGTAGCAACCACCGCCAGTGCATTATGCACCGAGTACATTCCCGGTATTGCAAAAGTAATTCTAACTTTTATATCATTATATGTAACTGTAAATTTAACTTGATCACTCATAAGTTTTATATCTTCAGCAAAAAAATCAGCGTGAGGATTTTGTGTCGAGTAAGTGAAATAATCAGTGTCTATTTCTTTAGTTAATCTAACTCCATAATCGTTGTCTATATTTATTATACCAAATTTTGCTCCCAAGAACAACTTTCTTTTTGCTTTATAATATTCTTCCATATTTTTATGATAATCTAGATGGTCTTGCGTTAAATTTGTAAAAATAGCAACTTCAAATTCGCATTCACTTAATCTATTTTGGTCAAGTGCATGAGATGATGCCTCCATAGCAACAAACTCGCACCCAGAACACGCCATTTCTTTAAGAATGCTCATTAAATAAAAGGGGCCTGGAGTTGTAGTTAATGGTGCAACTAATTTTTCATCATAACTAATCTTAATTGTTGAAAACAGTCCACATTTATGCCCTATCTTGTTTAAAACTTCGCTCACGGTTGTAGCTACAGATGTTTTTCCATTTGTTCCAGTAACAGCGATTAGTTTTAGCTGTTGTGTTGGACTTCCAAAAAATACATTTGCCATACTGCCAAGAGCAATTCTTGAATTTTTAACGATAATTTGGTTTGGTAGCTTTAAGTCTCTTTCTACTACAATTGCAACTGCACCTTTTTCTATTGCTTGTTGTGCAAAAATTGCTCCGTCTATTTTTATGCCACTTAAACAAACAAAAACGCTACCTTTTAACTGTTGTGTGGTTTTGTACGTTATCGAATTTATTTCAACATCTTCAAATTGATTTAACACCTGTGTGTTTTTTAAAACATTTGACAATAACATATTCTCACCTACAATACTTATTTTGCAATTATTTTTATCAATCAGTATCAGAAGTAACACAAGTCAATTCAATAATTGTCCCCTCCGGTATACTTTTACCAGCAGCAATATTTTGTGCGGTGACTTTTGCAGTAGGACTTAAACCTGCACCACCTTGTAGTAAGTAATTTAAACTTGCATTAGAAAGAGTTTGCTTAGCTACTCGTGGTGACATTCCAATCAAGTTTGGCACAGTCACAGTCTTTTCTTCAATATCTGCCATATATATTATTACTGTACCATCAGTCGGTATCTTGCTTCCTGCTGAAGGCACTTGCTTTGCAACAATAGTCCCTTCGCCCACTATTTTCGGCTTCTGCGTTATTCCAGCAGCACTCAACTTGCTTTGTGCTGACAATTGGTCTTTTCCCTTTAATAATGGTACGCTTATTTCAAGGTTTTTAATTTCTTCTTCTGAATATTGCGGTGCTACTCCATAATAATTTAAAACATCAGATAAAATTGATGATGCTATCGGAGCTGCAACCACGCTTCCGTAGATTTCTCCTGATTGTGGCTCATCAACCATAACATATACCGCATACTTTGGCTCATTAGCCGGTGCAAATGCGTAGTATGAGGAAATTCTGGCATCAACACTATCGCCTGGGTTTTGTTTTTGCGAAGTTCCGGACTTACCGCCAACACGTTGACCTCTTATATAAGCGTTAACGCCACCACCTGCCTTGACAACATTTTCTAAAATTCCTCGCATAACTTCCGAAGTCTCTTTTGAGATAACTTGGCGTTTTACTACTGGTTTAGTAGATGAAATGATATTTCCGTTTGCATCTTGTATTTCCTTAACTAAATATGGCTGCATTAAATTACCGCCGTTAATAACTGCACTAACGCCTGTTATCATTTGTATCGCTGTAACACCAAGCGATTGACCAAATGAGCAACTCGCAAGTTCAACAGGGCCTAGTTTTGATGCAGTATAATAGCTACTGTCTCCCTCAACCGGTAAATCAATACCCGTTTTTTCTGTAAATCCGAAATTTTTAACATAATCATAAAATAAATTTGGCCCTAGTGCTGTTCCTATTGTGACAAATGCTGGATTACAAGAACCTACCATAGCCTCATTAAAATTAATTGTTCCATGACCTCCCGCTTGATGGCAACGCATTCTTTTATCCGCCACTTGAATATAACCGGGGCAAAAATATGTTTGGTTCATGTTTGTGATTTTTTCTTCATACGCAGCAGCACCAGTTATTGGTTTAAAAACAGAGCCTGGCTGATATGTATAGGATATTGCTTTGTTAATCCACTGATTTTGCTGTGCTTTTGTTGTTGCTTCTTTTAGTGGGTCACCCACCAACGCCTCTAGTTGCGTTTTTATATCCGGTGAAGTTATCTCATAAGGGTTGTTTAAATCAAAATTTGGCATGTTTGCCATTCCCAACACTTCACCTGTATTTACGTCCATAACAATCCCTGCAATACCGCAACGAGGATTATGCAGTGCATATGCCTGACTTAACGCTTTTTCAAGAAAATATTGTATACTTTCGTCTAATGTTAAAACTATATTATTGCCATCTGTAGCATTATGTTTTTGCTCGAAATTCATAGGCATATTAGAGCCTAAACCATTTTTCGCTGAAACTACATAGCCTTCTGTACCTTTTAAATACTTATCATATTTTGCTTCAAGTCCATAAAGACCTCTGTCTGTTCCGGCAAATCCAATTGTTGATGATGCTAGAAAATTATTTGGATAATAACGTTTTGTACTTTCATATAAATTCACTCCATTATATCCATTATCTTTTTTAAATATTCTTATTTCATCTGCTACTTCTTCTTCGACTTTTTTCTTGATTACTTCATATTTAGAATCTTTTTTAGATTTTTCTAAAATCATTTCTTTATCAACGTCTAAAAGTTCACTTAACTTATCGGCAATAGCTTGCGCTTCGCCTTCCTTCATATCAGCCGGAGAAAGAGCAACGTCCCAAACAGTAGCACTCTTTGCGAGTATACCCATGTTTCTATCGTATATTGTTCCTCGGTTAGCGGAAATTTTTGTGGTGCCTAATTGCTGTTTTGCTGCAAAATCAGCATAAAATTTATTGTTGACAATAGTCAACTGTGCCAGTCTTCCTATAAGAATTGCAAAACACACTAAAATAACGCTTGTGACTACTAAATTTAGTTTTTTCTTCATTGCTAACGTTGGAGCTAATGCCATTTAATAATCACTCCTTACACCTAATATTGCAAAATCAAGGAGGCAGAACTAAAATTCTTTCCCCCTTGATAATGTTATCATTATTAATTCCCTTTATAATATTATTACATTTATCTGGTTTGTATGCCTGTACACCGTGTTTTTGTCACCATCTTGTTTATTTATTAAACCAGTTTGAAATTTTATCTAATATCGTCTGTGAGCCTGACACTGTGATTTTATTGTCTTTGCTGATGTTTACATACTCAATTTGCTGATTGCTCACCTTGTTTAGTCCTAACTCATTTCCGGCAATTTCTTCGATTTTATCAATCGAAACTAAACTCTCCATTTTAATCTGTAGTCGGCTATTTTCCGCTTTAAGCTCTGCTAAAGCATTCGTTGACGCCGTTAATTTTGCATCAACTTCCGACTGCACTACACGCCCATATATTAATGCACAAAGAAGTGCAATTATGATTAACATATAAAAAATTATTTTTGCTATATTAAGTGGCTTTACAGCTTTTATTCTTGTTGGCACTTTTTGAATTAAAGGTTCATCTACCGTTTCAAATCGTGACATATCATATGCTGCATTGCTTCTCTGTTGCATAACCCTGCACCTCATTTTTTATTTTTATAATCACAAATCCTTGAAATATAAAACCAGATAATAAAAAAGTTAATGCTATATTTTTTCTATAATACGAAGTTTAGCACTTTTACTTCTTTTATTAACTTCTAGCTCTTCTTCCGAGGCAATAATTGGCTTTTTATTGATAAGTTTACCTTTTGGCTTATTATTGCAAACGCAAATTGGAAAATCCGAAGGGCATGTACACCCTTGACACCAACTATTATATCTTTGCTTAACCATTCTATCTTCAAGTGAGTGGAATGTAATAATTGCAAGTCTGCCACCACTCTTAAGTGAATAAAATGCAGCATCTAATCCTTCTGATAAAGAATCAAGTTCACTGTTAACAGCTATTCTAATTGCTTGAAATGTTTTCTTGCATGGGTTTTTTTCTCGTTTTAACGCAGCTGGAATAGATGCCTTAACAATATCAGCAAGTTGCCCAGTTGTTTCAATTGGTGCGGTTTCTCTTTTTTTTATTATATTAAAAGCAATTCGCCTTGCAAACTTTTCTTCGCCATATTCATTTAATATCCTTGTTAATTCGTTAAGTGAATAAGAATTAACAATGTCTTTTGCGCTAATTCCTTGCATACTCATACGCATATCTAAAGGTGCATCGGATTTATAGCTAAAGCCACGTTCTAAAACATCTAACTGATGCGACGAAACTCCCAAGTCCAATAATACTCCATCTACATTTTCTATTTGCATGTCGTGAAGTACATCACCCATATAAGTAAAATTAGAATGTATAACATACGCATTTTTATAATCTTTTAATCTTTGCGTTGCAATCAAAACCGCCTGTGGGTCTTGATCTAATGCAATAAGCTTTCCGTTTTGACTTAGTCGTTTTGCAATTTCACTTGAATGCCCGGCTCCTCCGGCAGTTCCATCAACATAAACTCCATCAGCCCTTATATTAAGTCCTTCTATGCACTCAGTCAATAAAACTGAAATATGATGAAAATCCATATGGCACTTCTTTCTTTATACGTTAAAAGCCTAACTCTTCCATTGCTTCTGCTATCGTTTGCGTACTGAGTTCTTTACAAATGTTGTTCCAATTTTCTAGACTCCAAATTTCACAATGACTTGATGCCCCAATTATCATAACATCTTTTTGCAAATTTGCATATTCTCTTAAATTAGCTGGGATTACAATCCTACCTTGCTTGTCCGGCTCAACCTCGCACGCTGAAGCAAAGAAAAATCTTTGCATGTTTCTGGCTTTAGAAAGCGGTAAAGACTTGATTTTTTGCTCTGTGTTTTTCCATTCTTCAAATGAATAAACAAATAAGCAATTATCCCCTAACCCTTTGGCTATTATAAACCTTGACCCAACATCTTCACGAAGTTTTACAGGGAAATTTATGCGTCCTTTAACATCAATACTATATTCATATTCGCCTATTAACATTTCCCCACCGCCATTCAAATTTTAGGTTTTTTAATCCACTATAAACCACTTTCAACCACTTGTTTTTATTATATACTAGATATCCTCGCTTTGCAAGTCTTTTTTAAAAAAAATAATATAAACTGCAAATTAAATTAGCAATATTAGTACAAAAGCTACAAAAGAACATATTTCGTCATATTTTGGACAAGGAGCGAATATGTTACTATAAATATAATGGGCAAAAAACAAAAATAACCGCTGTGCAAACGCACAACGGTTATTTAAAAACACGGTTTTAGACTATCTGTTTTTCATTTCGTTAAAACATTCTCTGCAAATGTTTTTGCCTTTATACGAAATAACATCTTTCGCATTATCACAAAAAATACAAGCAGGTTGATATTTCTTAAGCATGATGTAATTTTCATCTACGAAAATTTCAACCGGATCTTCTTTGTCTATATCAAAGACTCTCCTCAATTCGATTGGCAAAACAACTCTTCCCAAACCATCAATCTTGCGTACTATACCCGTTGACTTCATAAAAACCATTTCCCTTCAATTTCTAATTATAATATGTTTCTCTTTCTCTACAATCATATTATGACACAATAATACACCATATTACATTAATTGTCAACCTGTTTTTTTATTGTTTACAAATATTGCACGTTTTAACAACATAATAATGTATATTGATACTAATATAGTACATTATCACAAAAGGTGGTGACTTCAAGATTTAGGTCTTGAAATGGATATGATGAAATGGTTTTTTACAATTATTATTTCAATTTCCTTTGTTATTGGTGCATTAAATGGTCGTATGGCAGAGCTAACAAATGCGGTTATTTCAGATGCCGGTGGAGCTGTAACTTTAGCAATTAGTCTAATGGGAAGTATGTGTCTTTGGAATGGACTTATGCGTGTTGCACAAAAGTCAGGATTAACTGATATTATCAGTAAAATTTTATCCCCGATAACATGTTTTCTTTTTAAAGGAGTGAAAAAAACATCAAAAGCAATGCAGTGCATTACTATGAATCTTACAGCAAATCTATTAGGACTTGGTAACGCTGCAACTCCTCTGGGAATTAGCGCTATGCAAGAGCTTGCAAAACTAGAGCCAGATAATAAAAATAAGGTGGCGTCAAATAATATGGTAATGCTCGTTGTAATGAACACTGCTTCTATGCAGCTTGTTCCTACAACTATCGCAACTTTAAGACATGCAAATAATAGTTTGGCACCTATGGAAATTATGCCTGCCATTATTGTTGTTTCTGCACTTTCACTGGTCTTTGGGGTGACATTAGTAAAGATTTTAGGTAAAAGGGGCGTTAAACAGTGAATTTTTCTTCGTTTGTTATTCCTGGCATTATTACTTTTATACTCATTTTTGGTTTAGTAAAAGGTGTGAATGTTTTTGATGAATTTGTCGTTGGCGCTAAAGACGGTATTACAACTACCGTAAAAATTCTGCCATCGCTTATAGCATTGATGGTTTGCATTGGAATGTTTAAATCCTCCGGTGCAATAGATATCGTTTCATATGCTTTAAAGCCACTCGCTAACTTGTTTGGTCTACCGAATGAATTAATCCCGCTTGCTGTCTTACGTCCAATCTCAGGCAGTGGCTCACTTGTGGTGTTTAAAGATATTCTTTCTACATATGGTGCTGACAGTAGAATAGGACGAATAGCAAGTGTTTTACAAGGCTCAACCGAAACAACATTTTATACAATTGCGGTTTATTATGGTGCTACAGGAATAGCAAAAACACGTCATACCCTTGCGTGTTCACTAAGTGCAGATATGTTAGCGGTAATCCTAAGCGTGCTTGTGGTTTCTGTAATGTTTTAAAAAATAAATTCGTTCACATCATATTTAATAATAAATGTAGTAATTTGTTGTTATGTGTGTTATAATAATAAAATATCAAATTATTTTTAATAATAGTGCGAGAAAACGTATTGAAACGTTGTAATTAAACGAAAGATAAGGTAATGAATGAAATTTAATGAACTGAATATTTCTAAAGAAATATTAAAAGCAACAGACGAAATGGGCTATGTTGAAGCAACAGAAATCCAAGCAAAATCAATAGACATTGTACTTGAAGGCAAAGATATTATAGGTCGTTCTTCAACAGGAACAGGAAAAACCGCAGCGTTTGCGATTCCTATAATTGACATGGTTTCAAAAAGCAGCGATAAAACAGCAGCTCTTATTTTAAGCCCAACCCGTGAGCTTGCAATGCAGATTTCAGACGAAATACACAAATTTGCAAAATATGTAACAGGGGTTTCCATAGCGACTGTTTATGGCGGTCAACAAATGGATATTCAAATCCGTCAACTTAGAACTGCTAAAATTGTAATCGGTACACCCGGCAGAGTTATGGACCATATAAGAAGAAAAACATTACGTCTTGAAAACTTAAAGACTATTGTCCTTGATGAAGCAGACGAAATGCTTAATATGGGCTTTGTAGACGACATTAGAACTATTCTTGAAACAGTTCCTGAATCCCACCAAACAGTGCTATTTAGTGCAACAATGCCACCGGCTATACTAAAACTTACAAAGGATTTCCAAACAGATCCTGTGTTAATTGCAGTTGACCAAGGCAAAAAAACTGTGGATAGTATTGACCAGAGTTACTACAATATCCCTCAAGCAGGAAAAAATGATGCACTAAAACTTCTAATTGAGTATCACAAGCCAAAACGTGCTTTAGTATTTTGTAATACCAAAAAAATGACAGACGACTTAAGTGCCGACCTTAACGAAAGTGGTTTTAAATCAGTTGCTCTTCATGGTGACTTAAAACAAAGTCAACGAACAGCAGTTATGAATGAATTTAAATCCGGCAGATCAAAAATATTAATCGCAACTGACGTTGCTGCACGAGGAATTGATGTCGACGACGTTGAAGCAGTTTTTAACTACGACATTCCTACTGAATATGAATACTATATTCATAGAATAGGTCGTACCGGACGTGCTGGCAAAAATGGTGCAAGTCATACGCTTGTAGCTAATCGCAAACAGCTTATGAGTATACGTGAACTTGAAAAGTATATTGGTGCTCCTATCACTGAAAAACCAGTACCAACCATTGAAAGTATCGCTCAACATAGAATGTCTGATTTTTCCGACGATATTAAAGAATTAGTTACAAGCGGAATCGATGAGGGTTGGAAAACTTTTATTGAGGATATTGTTTCTTCTGAGGGATTTGACCCACTAGATATAGCTGCGGCTTTATGCTCAAAATTAATCAGTAAAAACAAACGTCTTGCAAAAGTTAGAAACGTTGCTACTGCTGGAAAAATGCCACCGAAACAATACGGTTCATCATCAGGCAAAGTATGGGTGCGTGCTACAATTGGTTCTTCTTCTAAAATTGGTCCTAATTTCATTGTAGGTGCAATTGTTGATGAAGCAGGAATCCCATCGTCTGCAATAGGTAAAATTAATATTTTTGCTGAATACACTGATATCGAGCTTTCAAAAGAAGATGCTCTTACAGTTATCGAACAAATGCATCACACAAAAATTAAAAAGCAAGATGTAACAATTGAAATTGTTGATGCGTCTGCTCAAAGCAATGATAAAAAGGATAAGC
>JAVWHI010000044.1:0-256 GCA_036640155.1 Oscillospiraceae bacterium
AATCTTCACTACAGATGGTTCTTTAGTAGGGTCATATGAACCAATTTCTTCGATGAATCTTCCATCTCTTGGGAATCTCGAATCAGCAACTACAATACGGTAAAAAGGAGCTTTCTTTGCACCCATACGGCGTAATCTAATTTTAACAGCCATTAACTGTCACCTCCAAAAATATAATCTTTATTTCACCTTGCATTATAACAAGAGTAAAAGCACTAAAATGGTAATTTAGGCATTGTTCTTCTTTTCTTGCCCT
>JAVWHI010000044.1:266-10079 GCA_036640155.1 Oscillospiraceae bacterium
GCGGCCGAAGGCTTTGGGGTTCTTTTTAAACTGTTTCATCATCTTTTGCATCTGTTCAAACTGTTTGAGAAGTCTATTGACGTCCTCAACTTTAGTACCGCTTCCTTGTGCAATTCTTTTTTTGCGGTTAGGATTGATGATTGACGGTTTTTCTCTTTCAGCCTTTGTCATTGAAGTGATAACCGCTTCTACTCTTAAAAGCTGACGGTCATCAATATCAACGTCTTTTAGCTGATTGCCCACACCCGGCAGCATTGACATTACCTGCTTTAGCGGACCCATATTTTTAATTTGATACATCTGCTCTAAAAGATCATTCATATCAAATTTGTTTTGCTTAATTTTTGATAGCATCTTATCGGCTTTTTGATTGTCTAAAGAAGTTTGTGCTTTTTCTATCAGTGTTAAAACGTCGCCCATGCCCAAAATCCTTGACGCCATTCTTTCTGGGTGAAACGGCTCTAAATCTTCAAGCTTTTCGCCAATACCAGAAAACTTAATCGGTTTACCTGTAACTGCAAGTACAGAAAGAGCAGCTCCGCCTCTAGTGTCTCCATCAAGCTTTGTTAAAACAACGCCATCAATTCCAAGTGCTTCATTAAATGAAGTCGCAACATTAACTGCGTCTTGTCCTGTCATAGCATCAACAACAAGAAGAATCTCACTAGGTACAACTGTAGATTTTATACTTTTAAGTTCATTCATCAACTGCTCATCTATATGAAGACGTCCAGCAGTATCGAGTATAACAATATCATTACCGTGGTCTTTAGCGTTTTTTACAGCCTCTACTGCTATCTGTACCGGGTCGCCTTGTCCCATTTCAAAAACAGCAACCTCAGCTTGCTTTCCTACAATTTTAAGCTGTTCAATTGCAGCCGGACGATATACGTCACACGCTACTAAAAGCGGTCGTCTGCCTTGTGCTTTAAAGTATTTTCCTAACTTCGCTGCATGTGTTGTTTTACCTGCTCCTTGTAAACCACACATCATAATAATACATGGTGGTGAAGACGGTATGTTAATTCTCGAATTTTGTCCGCCCATTAAGCTACACAGCTCGTCATTTACTATTTTAATAACCTGCTGTGCCGGCGTAAGACTTTGTAGTACTTCAGTTCCGACAGCACGCTCACTTACGGTTTTAACAAAATCCTTAACCACTTTGTAGCTAACGTCTGCCTCTAACAGTGCCATACGGACTTCTCTCATTGCTTCTTTTATATCGGTTTCACTAAGTTTTCCCTTAGATTTTAACTTTTTAAAAGCCGCTGTTAATTTATCAGATAAACCCTCAAATGCCAATCCGGTTCATTCCTTTCAAAGAATCTCGTCCATATAACTGTTTATTTCATGATTAATAGAATTAATTTCATCAGTTAATCGTGATGAATAATTAAACGTGCTGTTTTCTTTTTCTATTCGCTCTATTGAATACCTTATTTTTGTAATCACTGCAAGTGTTTTTTTATGAAGTTTTAGCATTTGAAGTTTTTGTTCCATCTCAAACAATAACACTTCACCACGTTTGATACTATCACGCACACCTTGTCTTGTTATCTGCTCATGTTGCGCAATTTCACTTAAAGATAAATCTTGATTATAGTATAAGTCAATTACATTACGTTGTTTTTGAGTCAACATTTCACCATAAAAATCAAGCAGTACTGCAACATCAAGATTTTTGTCCACAATTACACCCCATACTTTTTATTAAAGACATATCACCTAACATTATAGTTTTTATTCCCACTGCTATAATCTTAGTCTTGAGTGTGTAAAGTAAAACACTTTACATTAGATTATTATACAGTATATTATCTTTTCTGTCAAGCAAATTTTTAAAACATTTTTAAACCGACATTTTTTATATACCGGCGGCTACAGCTCAGCAATTAAAAACTTAATCTTGATACCTTCTTTTGAAAACATTTCTTCATGTTCAGTAACAACGTTTTGTAAAAAGTCGCTAGTATGTAAGTCGTAAGTGATGTATCTGACTTTAAAGCCGGTTTCTTCAAAGTAGGTAAGTGAATCTGCAAATAAATCGTCGTCGTCTGTTTTAAACCATATTTCACCGCCCTGCTCTAAAAATACTTTGTACTTTTCTAATTGACGAGAATGTGTAAGTCTTTTTTTCTTATCTTTATTTTTATACCACGGATTACAAAAATTAATGTAAATGCGACTTGCCTTATCATTTTCGGATAGAATAAGAAATATTCTTTCGATGTCACATGCTGCTAACAGGATATTGTTTATCTTGCGATTGTCTTTAGCAAATTCCGCTTTTATTTTTCTGTTTGCAAGTCCTAACATATTACTCTGCTTATCAATTGCAAGATAATTTATAGAAGGATTTAAAAAAGCTAATTGCGAAATGAAACCACCTTTACCACAACCTAGTTCAATGTGCAAGGGCAAGTTTACATTTTCAAATTGTGATTTCCATTTGCCTTTATTATTTTCAGGCTCATCTACAAAAAGCTCTGATATATTTAGTTCGGGTCTTGCCCATGGCTTATTTCTCATTCTCATTATTTGTGCCACCTTTTTAGTTTTTTTACTACCTTTTTTACAAAACTTATGATATACTTAATTAAAGGCAAATTAGCTTTGCGTGAACTTATCTAACTGCTTTTGTAACTATGGCGTGCGGGTTTTGGCTGTGATGCAAATATCTCTTTGTAGATATTGTATTTTAAATGCTACGCAAAAGCCACACAACGCAAATTATATCATTAAACATTATATCTGATAATTCAGTTAATTTCAAGGAGGTGTTTTTATGAAGTTTAAAAAAGTTGTAGCAAGTACTTTTGTTTTTTTAGCCTGCTTTTGCCAAACAGTGTTTGCACAAGTACCACAATCCGTTGTCAACACACAAGATAAGTCACGTGTGCTAGTTTACGTTCTCATCGCTGTTGGCGCACTTGCAGTTCTAGGTGTCATACTTCTACTCAATAAAAAAGACAAGAAATAAGAAAAAAGCAGTCAAGGTACATGTACCTTGACTGCTTTTTTAATAATATGATTTAACTTCTTTATTCTAACTTTTAATTTAAAACATAAACGTCAACTGTTTTTGCTCCGAAATAACAACTTTCAGCATATGAGTTAAAAAACAAATCAACTAATATTCTTCCCTCATTAACAGCTCCGCCTGTATCTTTTACAACCGAATATCCATAGTTAAACGACCCGTCCTTAGCTTTTATATAAAGCTTTGTGCCACGTGGAAACTGGCTTAAATTCATAGCAACGTTTCCCGGTACAAGGTTAGTTCTTCTTCCTAATGAACTATAGGCTGTTGCTTTTCCTTGATATTTGCTTTTAAAGTTTGTAGGGTTTCCATTAGCGTCAAGTTCAAGCGAACTTGGAGGCGTCAAAACTGAAGCCGGTGCTGATGGGTCGCCAACATATACTCTTGCATTTATAGGCTTTTTTGTTACCTCTTCAGAAATAAGTTCTGTTTCAACAACAACGCCATCAATAAATGTTCGTTTTGTTTTTGCAAGCATTTCACCGTTTACACCATCAGAAATAGGTTTTGTAACGCCTTTTCTAATAGTCGGTGTGCGAACTTTATCAGTCTCAAAAGGAATTACCGTCGTTTTCTGAACTTCATCATACGTTACCCTGTTGATTGTTATAACTGATCCTTCAAATACTTTTTCTTCTAACGAAGTATTAACTAAATCATCACTAGAAAGAACGATATTTGCTTTTTGTAGTGCATCAGCTACAGTTCCTGTTGCCATTCTTACAACATGCTCGTTTGAGTCTGCTAAAATCTTTACATCAAATGCTCTGTTAATATCAATCGTTGCACGGTTATTTTCAAATCCCGAAAATTCATAGTTGTCCTCAGCATTTAACACAATTTTATTCGATGCCAGAATTTTTTCAGGTTCGCTATTGGAAGTATATATATATATTATATTTTCACCGTCAACCACAGAGACTTGGTACTTTGCAATAGCAGCACCCGATAAGGTTGATATCACTGCCGAACATATTATTAGATAAGCTATCATTTTCGCAAATCTTTTATTAATTGCTCTACAACACATCTGTTTTATAGCTTGCATAGTTCCTCCATATCAATGAGCTTCATTGCTCCTTTTTTTCTATACGGTTTCTAACAATCTAATCTGTTACAATTGTTACCGTTTTGTTGTATTATATTCATTAATATGATATTTGTCAACCTAGATTGATGGTGCGTTTTTGTGTAGATTGCACAAATCTTTCCTCGCAAGCGTACTTTATTCCCTTTTTTACCCTCTAATATTCGCTTTTTCTGTTACCGTTCTGTTATTTTTTCTTTGCTTTTTCTGTTTTTTAAACAAACTTGAACTCCATTTTCCGTTGTGCATGTTATACAAAATTTTCATGTTTTTTACGGTGAGTTTGACATTGTCTTTAATTTAGGAATATACTAATTGTATTTTACATGTGCATTACTTCGTTTTGTATATAGATATGACTTCATGATGAATTACTTATAACATTTAGCAACTTTTGATGGCTTAATTTGGGTAAAAAACAGCAAAAAAATAGTGCAATCGGATTGAAAATCTCGACTGCACTACTAATTTTATCTAATTGGACGATTTTGATTATCGGTTGTACTTGAAGTATTGCTTGAATTATCGCCTGATTGACTTTGATTACTTCCGCTTGAAACCATAATAATAATATTATTTGTAACTTCACGGTCTATTGTTTTACCAGCAGCTGCTACTTGCTGTCCATCAATTCTAACTGCAATGTCAACAATTCCGCCTTTTTTAACTTTTCTGCTTTCCACTTCAACTATAGTAGTTCCAACGCCTTTGTCGCTAAGTGCTTTACTGTATGCGTCTGGCGTAAGTGGGATTCCATCGTTATCGTGGAATGGTGGCACAAAGAAGTTTTGTGGTCCTTTACTCAAAATAACTGATATTTCCGAGCCTTTTTTCACGGTTGAATCTGGCTTTTGCTCTTGTTCTAAAACAACTCCGTATTCATTGTCCTCACTATACTGATATTTTGCAACAGTGAATTTGAACATTTCATTATACGCCGGCGTTTTTTTGATGTCTTCAAGTTTCTTACCTTTAAAGTCAACAACAGCAACAGAATCAGCTGTAACACTAGCGTTACTATCCGGTATTTTATCCTTAGAAGAAGTTGGCGTCGAAACATTTTCTGAGCTTGAACTTGTTTGTGTGTCGTCTTCTTTCTTTTTACCGCTTGAACCCATAATTGAAAAATACAAAATTGCAAACATTGCAAGCATAATAGGCAAACTAATTAAGATTACCTTAAGCCAAAGAGGTACTCTTTGTTTTTTAACTTCTTCAGGCTCGGGGTCGCTCATAATATCAACCGGCTCTGGTTTTTTATAGTAAAGAGCTTCAATTAGTCCCTCTATAGTTTGCGTTCTTTGCTGAGTAGAATAAGTAAGACCGGCAGAAATAGCACGTGATACTCCAACAGGAATTGCAGAATTAAGACTTGTCGGCTCAAGCACATCACCGTCGCCTGCACTTCTTTTTTCAGCGCTTGTTGGCATAGTTCCGGTTAGTACTTTATAAAGTACAGCAGACATACCATAAACGTCAGTCCATGTGCCATGAGCAGCACAACGCTGGTATTGTTCAGGAGCCGCATATCCTGAATATACTTCTTCTCTTAATTGGCTATTTGTCGAGCGAGTAGCACTAATACAAAATCCTGTTAGAACTAGCTTATTATTTCGAACAATTATGTTATCAGGGCTTATTGCTCTATGAATAATACCATTATTATTAAGTGATTTTACTACATATAATAAAGGTAAGAAAAGTTTATCCGCCCTAGTCCAGGTTAATTCACCTGCTTGAGCTAGTAAAAACTTTGATAGATTCATACCTTGTAAATATTCAGTGACTACGTAAACGGTATTATTACATTCAAAAATTTCTTGAACATCAATAATATTCGAGTTGCCGCTAAAATCAGTTAGCTTTTTAAAAAGCTCTATAAAATCCGCTTCAAGCCCTTTAAATTTGATATCACAACCGGCATTAACAACGACATCTAAGTGATTATCAGCACGTGTAACAATTGTATCGGGGAAAAATTCTTTAATCAAGACTTTTATTCCCATAGCTTTATCAAAAGCCATGTATGTAACGCCTTCACCGTTTCTGCTCTGTGCTAATCCTATTAAAAATCGGTCTTTCAATAGTGTATTTGTTGCAAGGTCTTGTTTTGGGGCAACCTGATTTAGTATGTCACCACAGCTAGGACATTTATAATCGTCCTCTGAAACAAGATTCATACAAGCAAAACAACGTCTTTCATTCATAAAGCTTTCTCCTTGAAATTTATTTAGATATTAATATAATTAAACTCTGTTATGAAATATAGTAAAATTTTCGCATTTTATTACTCTTAGTCCTATTAAATCAATTATATAGTAAACGTCAGCGTAAAATTAATCATATATACCTTAATATAATAACAATATTAAATTGATTTGTCAATTACGATACAGTTACAAATAGTAAAATATTCGTTAATTTTATAGCCAATCGGTGTCATTTTGTTACTTTTTTCCTAATAGCCTTGTAAGAAAACAATTTTCCAAACACAACACGCACTTAGTAAAAGCCCTCTCGTGTTATATTTGGAAAAATTTCAGTTATAAATTAGTATAAAAGTTAGGCTTGTACGGTGGCTTAAAAAGGCTTTTACATTGCTACCATATCGTTGCAAACGATACCACGTCCAGCATCAACTGTAACCGTTGTTCCTGATTTTAAAATAGCAGTTGCGTTGTGTGCGTCGAGAATAACCGCTTTTTTTAGTGCCAATCCAACTATAGCAGCATGTGAATTTATACCGTCTTTTTCAGTAATTATTGCTGATGCGTTTTGCATTATCGATAAAATGTTGTTTGACGTTTCAGGAATAACCAAAATATCTCCTGCTTTAAACGTTTTATGTGCTTCTTCTTCGTTTTTACATACGCAAAGATTCCCACAAATTATTTCCTGTGTTATTCCCTTTCCGCTGACAAGTATGTGTCCCACAACATGCACTTTCATTAGATTTGTCGTGCCTGATATGCCTAATGGAACGCCTGCTGTAACAACTACTAGGTCTCCGCTAGAAAGTAGTTTATGTTCAACCGCTCTTTGAACTGAGTGTTCAAAAAGTTCATCTGTGTAGCTTTTTTCGTCGACCATTATCGGAATAACTCCCCACGAAAGATTCATTTGACGACAAACCATTTCATCAGTGGTGCAACCGATAATTGGGCATAACGGTCTAAATTTTGATATCATTTTTGCAGTTTGACCCGTTTTAGTAACAGTAACAATTGCAGTTGCACCTAAATCTAGTGCAGTTGTAACAGTTGCGTGTGAAATTGCGTTAGTTACATTTGGCGGCTCGGAATAATCTCTATTTCTAAAACGTTTTGTGTAATCAATATCTTGTTCTGCTCTTTGAGCGATACGTGCCATTGTTTTTAGTGCGGCAACAGGGTATAAGCCTGCTGCTGTTTCGCCTGAAAGCATTATTGCACTTGTGCCATCATAAATAGCATTAGCAACATCAGTGGTTTCCGCTCTTGTCGGACGTGGGTTTTTCATCATAGACTCCAACATTTGAGTTGCTGTTATAACTTGTTTTCCTGCATGATACGCCTTTTTAATCAGCATTTTTTGCAAAACAGGAATTTCCTCAAATGGAATTTCAACGCCCATGTCACCACGAGCAACCATTATCCCATCAGACACTCTTATTATTTCATCAATGTTTTTAACGCCCTCAAGGTTTTCAATTTTAGAAATAAGTTTTATCTTGTGGTTATTTTGGCTGCTAAGAATGTTTTTCACTGCTAAAACGTCGTCCGCCGAGCGAACAAACGAAGCGGCGATAAAATCAAACCCTAACTCGCTGCCGAAAATAATATCCTCTTCATCTTCTTTACTTAAATATGGCATTGAAAGACGAACGCCCGGTACATTTATACCTTTTCTGTTTGAAATTGCTCCACCGTTAATAACTTCGCAGGTGATATCAGTTTGAGTTGTGTTTAAAACTTTAAGCTCAATTAGCCCGTCATCAATAAGCACTCTAGTTCCTTTTTCAACATCTTGTGGTAATCCCTTATATGTTATAGAAGCAGTTTTACTGTTTCCTAAACTATTTTCTGTTGTCAAAACAAATTCTTGTCCTGCTACTAACTCTGTTTTTGTGTTTTCAATCATACCAAGGCGTATTTCCGGACCTTTTGTGTCTAGAAGCATTGCTATAGGTAATCCTAGTTCTGTCCTGAGCTTTTCGACCATTTCAAATCTTTTTTTATGTTCCTCGTGTGTTTGATGCGAAAAATTAAATCTTGCAACATTCATTCCAGACATCATTAGCTCTTTTATAATTTTCGGGTCTTCTGTTGAGGGACCCAATGTGCATATAATTTTAGTTTTTCTCATTCTTATTTCTCCTCAAATTGCTTTGTTAGTAATTGTTCCTTACAAATGTATAATATAATTCAAATCTACCTCAATTTATAGTATATACTCTTGTATGTCAAATTTCAAGAACTTTTTAAAAAACATTTTTTAGTAAAATAAAGGAAATAGACCTTGACAAATGTAAAATTTGTTGATATACTTGTAACGTTATCCTTGTTCTGTGCTAGACACAGAACCAATAGTCCAAAAGGAGGTGCTGTAATAATGGCAAAACTACAAGACAAATACGAAGCAGTTATTGTTTTTAACACAAAAACAGGCGAAGAAGGTATAAAATCCTTAATTGAAAAGATTTCTGATACTATCGCTAAAGATGCTGTTTTAGATTCTGTTGATGAATGGGGCAAGCGTAGATTAGCATATGCAATTAACTTTGAAACTGAAGGTTATTATGCTTTGTTTAATTTCACGTCAAAACCTGATTTCCCTGCAGAGCTTGATAGAATTTTGAAGATTACTGACGGAATATTACGTTCATTAATCGTGAAAAAAATCGACTAATTTAAAAGGGAGTGTGTTTTATGTTAAATAGAGCTATTCTAATGGGCAGACTAACTGCCGATCCTGAATACAGACAAACTCCAAATGGAATCGCAGTGGCGACCTTCACTCTAGCTGTAAACAGGAATTACCAACCAAAATCAGGTGAGCGACAATCTGACTTTATAAATATTGTTGCTTGGCGTCACACTGCTGATTTTGTGCATAAATATTTTGCAAAAGGCCAGCAAGTAGCAGTTGAAGGATCAATTCAAACAAGAAACTATGAAGATAAAAACGGAAATAAGCGCACAGCATTTGAGATTGTTGCAGACCAAGTTTATTTTGCAGAGTCAAAACAACAATCAACTCAATCATATGCTCCGAATTTCCCTGTTCCCACTGATTTTGAAGAACCTGCCTCAGGTGCAAGCTTTTCTGTTGGTGATATTGGGGATTTTGAAGAAGTGGATGCTGATGGTAGCGAATTGCCGTTTTAATCCTAACGATAAGGAGGAGAAACAAAATGGCATTTGATAGAGATAACAGAAATGACAGAGGCGACAGAAACGACAGAAACGATAGAGGCGATAAACGTCAAAATGGTGGAAGAAAACCACGCAGAAAAGTTTGTGCTTTTTGTGTAGACAAAGCTGAGCATATTGATTATAAAGATGTTGCAAAACTTAGAAGATTTTTATCTGAAAGAGGCAAAATAGTTCCAAGACGTGTAACTGGCACTTGTGCTAAACACCAACGTGACCTTACTATCCAAATCAAAAAAGCTCGTCACATCGCATTACTACCATACGTTAAC
>JAVWHI010000045.1:0-9961 GCA_036640155.1 Oscillospiraceae bacterium
CAGCTCAAATATTTGCAGATGCTGTTCGCAACGCTAAAACAGTAGTTTGGAACGGACCTATGGGAGTTTTTGAAAACCCAATTTTAGCAAAAGGAACTATTGCGGTTGCAAAAGCGTTAGCTGAAACTGATGCAATTACAATTATAGGCGGTGGCGATTCAGCTGCTGCTGTTAACACACTAGGATATGGCGATAAAATGTCACATATTTCTACAGGTGGCGGAGCTTCTCTTGAATTTTTAGAGGGCAAAGAACTACCAGGCATAAGTCAAATGAACGATAAATAATGATGTTATAACTAAATGTTAAATTACTTTCTCACTGCACTGTGACACTAAAGTTAGAAATAGTGAATACTAATCTGACGGTGCAGTGGGATTTTGAATTAATAATTAGTTTTTGCATTGTGTAATCATAGCCACACAAAAACTTACGGCAACATTGTTAGGTTGCCTTTTATTTTGAAAGGAATGGTCATAATTATGAATAAATCGCTAAGAAAAGCAGTTATTGCAGGTAACTGGAAAATGAATACAACTCGTCCACAAGCAAAAGAACTTATAGAAAGTTTAAAACCACTTGTTGCTAATGCTGATTGCGACGTTGTTGTTTGCGTACCTTTTACAAATCTTGAAACAGTTATAGAAGCTGCTAAAGGCACTAATATCAAAGTCGGCGCACAAAACTGTCACTTTGAAAAAAGCGGAGCATTCACAGGAGAAATATCTGCGGACATGCTAAGCGAAATGGGCGTAGAATATGTTGTTATCGGACATAGCGAAAGACGTCAATATTTTGCTGAAACAGATTTAACAGTAAATAAAAGAACAAAAGCTGTAATAGCTGGCGGAATGAGTGCTATTGTTTGCGTTGGCGAAATGCTAGCAGACAGAGAAAATGGAATAACCGAAGAATTGGTTGCTATGCAAACTAAGATTGCACTTATGGGAATCGACAAGGCTGATCTTTCAAAAATAATAATTGCATATGAGCCAATTTGGGCCATTGGTACAGGAAAAACTGCTACAAGTGACCAAGCAAATGAAGTTTGTGGCGTTATTCGTGCAACAATCGAAAAAATTTACGACAAAGCTGCTGCTGATGCAATGACTGTTCAATATGGTGGTTCAATGAACGCTGCAAATGCCGCTGAACTTTTAAGCAAACCCGACGTTGACGGAGGCTTAATCGGTGGAGCATCATTAAAAGCGCCTGACTTTACAGCGATTATTAACGCTGCAAGTAAATAAAACTAGGAGGAAGTTTGGCGTTTTGCCTAACAAAATAAATAGATGAAAAAACCTTTAGCATTAATTATTCTCGATGGTTATGGTAATAACGCAGATGATTACGGTAACGCAATCAAGGCTGCACACAAACCAAATCTTGATAAAATATTCGGCGGTTGTCCTGTAACATCTATTGGAGCTTCAGGACTAAACGTTGGGCTACCTGACGGACAAATGGGCAATTCTGAAGTTGGACATACAAATATTGGTGCCGGACGTGTTGTCTATCAAGAACTTACTCGCATCACAAAGTCCATTAGCGATGGCGATTTTTATTCTAATGAGGTACTATTAGCAGCTATTAATAACTGTAAGAAAAACGATACTGCTTTACACATAATGGGGCTTTTATCAGACGGTGGAGTTCATAGTCACATAGAACATCTTTATGGACTTTTAGATATTGCCAAGAAAAATGGACTTACAAAAGTTTTTATTCACTGCTTTATGGACGGAAGAGACGTACCACCGTCTTCAGGAAAAAGTTTTATAGAAAAATTATCAACTAAATTAGACGAGCTTGGAGTTGGTAAAATAGCAACGGTAATGGGCAGATATTTTGCTATGGATAGAGATAACCGTTGGGACAGAGTTGAAAAAGCGTATTCTGCCATGGTATATGGTGAGGGTAATCACAATCCATGCCCTGTTGACACTATGCAAAAATCGTATGATAATAATGTCACTGATGAATTTGTTGAGCCAACAGTTTGTACTGAAAATGTTGGAATTAAACAAAACGATAGCGTGATTTTCTTTAATTTTAGACCTGATCGAGCAAGAGAAATAACAAGGACATTTGTTGACCCAAACTTTAATGGATTCGGGCGCAAGAGCGGATTACTAAATGTTTATTTTGTTTGTTTAACGCAATATGACGTTACAATGCCGAATGTTACTGTTGCATTTAAACCTCAATCTTTAGAAAACACTTTCGGTGAATACATCAGCAAGAACGGCTTAACTCAACTTAGAATTGCCGAAACTGAAAAATATGCACATGTAACTTTCTTTTTCAACGGTGGAGTAGAGGCGACATTTACAGGTGAGGACAGAGCGCTTATATCCTCGCCAAAAGTTGCGACTTACGATATGCAACCTCAAATGAGTGCATATGAAGTGGCAGATGAAGTGGTAAAGCGTATTAATTCTGATAAATATGACGTTATAATTTTAAACTATGCAAACTGCGATATGGTTGGACACACCGGAGTTTTTGATGCTGCAAAAGCTGCAGTTGAAGCTGTAGACACGTGTGTTGGTAAAACGGTTGACGCAATACTTCAAAAAGGTGGAGTAGCACTTATCACAGCAGACCATGGAAATGCAGATAAAATGTATGAGCCAGATGGTTCGCCTTTTACAGCACACACAACTTTCCCTGTTCCATTGGCTGTAGTAGGAATGGAATGCAAGTTGAGGCAGGGCGGTAAATTAGCCGATCTTGCTCCAACAATGCTCGACATTTTGAATTTGCCAAAACCTGCACAGATGGATGGTAATAGCTTAATTATTTAATCAACAACCTATAAGGAGAATGTAAGAATGGTAAATATGAAGAATATGTACATAATAATTCCAGCTCTTTCTCCGGATATCAAAATGCTAAGTTTTATTAAGGATATTCGCGAAACCATTGATACAAACATATTGATTGTAAACGATGGAAGCAAAAACGAATACGACCATTTTTTTAACGATGCAGTAAATTTATATGGTTGTGAATTGATTCGTCATAACATTAATCTCGGTAAAGGCAGGGCGTTAAAAAACGCATTTAATTATGTACTAAATCTTGATAAAGATATTATGGGAGCCATAACTGCCGATTGTGATGGACAGCATAAAGTAAGTGATATTATTGCTTGTGCGCAGGCTCTTACCCTGCACCCTGAATCCTTGATAATGGGGTGTCGTAAATTCAAGGCTAAAGATGTTCCATTTAGAAGTAAATGGGGTAACAACATAACAAAAGGGATATTACATATTTTGTGTGGTGTTAAAATATCAGATTCGCAAACAGGCTTACGTGGACTTTCCTGTGCGACCATGCGAGCGTTTTTAGCGACTCCTGGCGAGCGTTTTGAGTACGAAACTAACATGCTTTTAGATGCAAAAGAAAAGGGCACACCTCTTTTTGAGGTGCCAATTCAAACAGTTTATATTGAAGAAAACAAATCTACTCATTTTAACCCAGTTCGTGATAGCGTTAGAATCTATTCGATTTTTTTCAAATATATATTTTCTTCTTTGTCCTCTTCTTTGCTTGATATTATAATTTTTAAAATCATGACGATTATTTTTATCAACATATTTCCGGTTGTATACATATTTGTTGCGACTGGCATTGCACGGGCAATTTCTTCATTATTCAACTATTTCATTAATCAAAGTTCGGTATTTAAGTCAAGAGGGGAAAACAAGTTAGCTATTGTAAAATACTATATACTATGCGTTATAATTATTGTGATATCAGCGTTTTCAGTAAACGGTATTGTTTTCTATACAGGACTTGATGCTACTATAGCAAAGGTTATTGTTGATAGCTTATTATTTCTTGTTAGTTTTCAGCTGCAACGTGAGTGGGTTTTCAAAAAAAAATAATACATTAAAAACTGATTTAGCTTTTTAATAGTGGCGAAAAATGGGTTGTGAATTTAAATTCACAACCCATTTTTATCATCTTATTATTTTAAATACAATATAAAGTAGAGCTACTAATATTGGCTGATGCAATACGTAAATCCAAAGTGTGTGACTGCCAATAAAGGCAAGAGGCTTTATATGAGACTTGTAAAACACTTCCGGCATATTTCGATTTTTAAGCAGTTTTCCAAATCCACTTCCACATAAGAACATAAAAAACCATGGAAAAAGAGCAAAATAATCGGCCGAATAAAAACTGTCACTAACAAATCCTAATGGAAATAGAAAATTTGTTTCATATAGCTGACGTGGCAAAAACAATGTTAGACTGCCAAATCCGATATAACCATTTGGTATGTTAAATGTGAAGAAAAACAGCAATGCGAATATAGAAATTGTAACGAGAGGTGGTATTTTGTCAATAAATTTTGATAGTAGTCCATATATAATCATACATATTCCAAGCATGTGTAGTATGCCAAAAACAATTAATTCATCTTTCATAAATAGAAATGTGAACAATGTCATAGCTAACCCAAAAGAAAAGCAAATTGCACCACGTTTAATGTTGCTTTTAGAAAAATTACAAGCAGAGCCTGAAATAAACACGAATAATGCAATAAATATATTTACAATCACTTCAAGTATAGGGCTAAAAAATATTGGTATATCAACATCAAAAATAAAAACAAGGTCATAAAAAAGATGATATACTACCATACATATTATTGCAAACCCACGCACTTCATCAATTAAATGTATGCGATTAGTCATATCTTTTTTTATCATTATGTAAATCCCCCTTTTATTTATCTCATTTATTATATCATTAAGACTTGTTTTGCAAAAGCAAAACAAACTCCCAACGATAAAATGTTCTCGTCGTGGTCAAAATCCATGATTTTGGGTACCACAGAGGTTATTATATCATAAGCGTAGCGTTGATATAATTTGCGTTGTGCGGCTTTTGCGTAGCAAAATTTCGCACCGTAATTTAAATTATTATATCTACTTGTAGATATAATATCACAGGCGTAGCCTGCTTTATCCCGACAATATTGCAAAAAAAGCTAAATTAACTCACGCTAAGCAGATTTTATCTTTTAATATTATATCACAGGGAGAAGCAAATATAAAGTTTTATTATTAAATTTATAAAAAGCCTTTCAAATCGGCTTTAATTGTATTATAATTGAGTAGATACAAATTTATCATTGCTTTAAAAAGTTTTGTGCAATAAAAAGCGGTGAAGTTAAGCTATAAGTCTTTAATAAATATAGGCTTATATATTATTTAATACGTCCGTGTGAATTATAATAAAGGGGCAAGTTGCACAGGGAGGATTTTACTCTTATCATTTTTTATACTTTGCAAGGGTAAGAGTAATTTATTTTAAAAAGTTATGTGCCGACGAAAAGCGGCGGAATGGAGTATAAATATGAATAGAGTTAAAATTGCAATATGCGGTAAGGAATATGTAATAAACACTGAGGAAAGTGCTAGCTATTTGAAAGATTTAGCCAACACTTTAGACACTAAAATAAACGAGTACGTTAATCAAAACGACGTAATTACTGTCCCAACAGCGACACTTTTAGTCGCACTTGACCTTTTAGATGCGAATGTGAAAGACTCAAGTGACAAGGATAATCTAAGAAGACAACTGCTAGAGTATCTAGAAGAAGCAACGTCAGCAAGAACAGAGATAATGGAGCTAAAAAGGGAAATCGAATCTCTAAAAGCAAAGCTTGCTCTTGGTGACGAGAATGCATAATAAAATAGAGGTGTTATCCCCTGCTGGTAGCTATGAAAGCGTAGTTGCAGCGATTGCTAACAATGCGGACGCTGTTTACATTGGAGCAAAAAATTTCAGCGCTCGCCAAAACGCATTAAATTTTGACTATGACGAATTAAAACAAACGGTTGAGTACTGTCATATTAGAGGCGCAAAAGTTTATCAGGCTATTAATATAATTGTGTTTGATGAGGAAATAGATGAACTTTTAGAGTGTATTAAAACAGCTTGCGAAGTTGGCATTGATGCACTAATTGTACAAGACTTTGGTGTCCTTGATATTATTAAAAAGGTAGCACCTGCAATGCCGGTGCATATTTCCACACAAATGTCAGTACATACGCCACACGGTGCAGCACTTGCAAAAAAACTTGGTGCAAAAAGAATAGTTCTTGCAAGAGAGCTAAACTTCGAGCAGATAAAAAACATTGTAAAAAGCGTTGATATTGAAACTGAAGTTTTTGTACATGGAGCCCTTTGCATGTCCGTTTCAGGACAATGTTATATGAGTGGAATGATAGGCGGAAGAAGTGGCAATAGAGGGTGCTGTGCCGGAACGTGCAGAATGCCATTTACAAGTACTAGTGATGAAGGACATGTATTATCTCTTAAGGACTTATGTTTAACTCAATATGTTACACTTCTTGAGGAAATCGGAGTAACTTCATTAAAAATCGAAGGTAGAATGAAACGCCCGGAATATGTTGCATCTGCTACAAAAGCTTACGACGAAGCAAGAAAAGGAAACACACCGGATACCGAAACTTTAAAAGCTGTCTTTTCACGAAGTGGTTTTACGCAAGGCTATTTTTTAGATAAGCCGGGTAGCGATATGTTTGGGATAAGGCAAAAAGATGATGTGCTAGCCGCAACTCCAAAAGTTTTAAAAGAACTTAGCAACACTTACAAAAAAGAGACAAGTCGTGTTTTAATATCCTTTGCTATTAACATTAAAAAAGATGTTCCAATTCTTTTGTCAGTTACAGATGAAGATGACAACACATTAAGCGTTAGCGGTGAATGTCCGCAAATCGCTTTAAATAAAGCTATTGATGAAGAATATGTTATTAAATCACTTTCAAAACTAGGCTCAACGCCGTTTTATACTAATGAAATTGTCTGCAACATTGAAGACGGATTAATGGTGAGTGCTGGTGAACTTAATGCACTAAGACGTCAAGCTTGCACGCAACTTGAGACAATGCGTATATCTAAAAAGCCTAAAGTTGACTTTCGTTTGTGCAACCCATACGATAATGTCAAAAGGCAGTCGTCAGTCTCAAAAATTTACGCAAGATTTCTCTCAATTGACCAGGTTAGTCGCTTAGCACTTCTTGAGTGTGATGCAATAATTTTGCCTATAAATGCAGCTAAAAAAATTGGCTCACTAGCAATTGAAAAAAATAAAATAATTCTTGAACCGCCACGTGTTATGTTTGGAAACGAAAAAGAAGTTGTAGAAGAACTTACCTTGTTAAAAGAACAAGGATACAACAAAATCATTGCTAATAACATAGCGCACATAGATATAGCAAATGAATTAGGACTTCAAATTATAGGAGGACCTTTTTTAAACGCTGCCAATTCATCAAGCGTAAATGCTTATAAAAACTGTGGTGTAAATGAACAAATTCTTTCATTTGAAATGACTGCACAAGCAGTTTCTCGAATTAATACGTTAGCTTATGTCGGAGTTATAGGATATGGATATATCCCGCTAATGATAACAAAAAATTGTCCGATAAAGAATCAGATGACTTGTGCAGAATGCAAAAAAAATGCTATACTTACTGACAGGTTAGGCTTTAACTTTGCAGTAAAATGTAGCGATGGGTATACTGAAATATTTAACGGTCAACCAATTTATATGGGTGACAGACGTGCAGAACTTGGCAACATTGATTTTGAAGTTTTATATTTCACTAGCGAATCAATCAGAGACTGTGATAACATTATTTTGTCTTATAAAAGTCGTAAAAAACTCGAGGGCGAGTACACAAGAGGACTTTATTACCGAAAAGTTTAGAAGGATAAATTATTTATGGAAAAACTGTTAGTTAAAAAGCTTTCATCAACTGCAATTATACCCACAAGAGCTACTGTAGGTAGTGCAGGGTATGATTTATATGCAGACTTAGAAAGCGATGTAATAATCCCACCAGGGGAAACGAAAAAAATAAAAACAGGAATAGCAATTTCTTTAGAGAGTGGAAACTATGCAGCTTTTATATATGCTAGGAGTGGACTAGCTTCAAACTATGGCATAGCACCGGCGAATTGCGTTGGCGTCATTGATAGTGATTATCGTGGTGAAATAGTAGTTGCACTTAAAAACAGTTCTTCACAGGCGTTTACTGTACAAAGTGGGCAACGAATAGCACAGATGGTTTTAACTTTTGTTTTAACGCCCGACACCGAACTAACAAAAGATTTAGACCAAACTATGCGTGGTGAGGGCGGTTTTGGCTCGACCGGTGAAAAATAATTATTAATTGAGGTGACGCAAATGCAGTGGAAAAAAACGTTTATTTTCATACTTTTTTTCTTAACAGGAATCACACTAGGTACACTTTTAAGCGAGGTAACCAAAAATATTAGCTTTTTAAGCTGGTTAAATTTCGGTCAACAAATAGGAATTGGTATTCCAAATCCAATAAGTGTTGATTTATCAGTAATCAAATTTTCGTTTGGATTTGCTTTTGACATAAATATAATAAAAATGGCTTGTATCATTTTGTCATTATGGCTTTATAAAAAGTTTGCAAAGGGAATCTAAGCCTTGTTTTACTGCCGAAATAAACTTTTACTTATTCTTTACAAATTTTTATTAATAACCTATTGAGATTTTTATAAAAAAAGGGTATAATAAATTAATTAGTAATCTTATGCTATTTAAGTGCTAGAATAATAATCATAGCTTTAACATTTTTAGAAATTATAAACTACGGAGGAAAATATATGTTTACAAAAGATATCGGTATAGATTTGGGTACAGCAAATACACTTGTATATATGAAAGGCAAGGGAATTATTATAAGAGAGCCTTCCGTTGTTGCAGTGGATATTAGAAACGATACTGTAAGAAGTGTCGGTCAAGCAGCAAAAGATATTGTTGGTAGAACACCTGGCTCAATTGTAACTGTTCGTCCTCTTAAAGACGGAGTTATTGCCGATTTTGATATAACAACTAGTATGTTGCAAGAATTTATAAAAAAAGCTCTTAACAATTCATCGTTTACAAAAGCAAGAGTTGTTATTTGTATTCCATCTGGCGTTACAGCTGTTGAAAGACGTGCTGTACGTGAAACTGCTGAAAGAGCTGGCGCAAAAAAAGTAGAAATTATTGAAGAACCATTAGCAGCGGCTATTGGTGCTGGTCTTCCGGTGTCCGAACCGACAGGAAGCATTGTTGTAGATATTGGTGGAGGAACAACAGAAGTTGCTGTTATTTCACTAGGCGGCATTGTTGCTAAGAAATCTGTTCGTGTAGGCGGAGATAAATTTGACATTGATATTATTAACTATATTAAAAGAAAATACAATCTTTTAATTGGTGAAAGAACTGCCGAAAATATTAAAATTGAAATTGGCGCTGCTTTTCCTTTAGAAGAGGAACTGCATATGGATATTAAGGGAAGAAATCTAATCAATGGACTTCCGGAAAATCTATCTGTTTGTTCAGATGAAATTAGGGAAGCTTTGATAGACTCACTTCAAGAAGTTTTAGAGGCTGTAAGAGTAACTTTAGAAAAAACTCCTCCAGAATTGGCTGCGGATATTATCGACCAAGGTATAACGCTAACGGGTGGCGGTGCGTTACTACGTGGATTGGATCAGCTTATTTCTAAAGAAACCGGTATGAATACTTATGTTGCAGAAAACCCATTGGATTGCGTTGCAAATGGAACTGGAATGGTTTTAGAAAACCTTGATAAACTAAGCAGCGTTTTTGCAACAGATGAGGTTAGATATTAATATAAAAACTGCCTTTGCAAGTTACTGCAAGATGGCATAGCTTTTGATTTATTGTCTTTTCGACAACAGCTTATAGGGTGGACAATAATTGTTGTCCGCCCTATATTACATATAGCGTATCGATTAAAATTGATTAGACTTAATAAAAACAAGTTTTGATTGACACCGAGACACCAAAACGGAGGTATAGTGTGAACGATTTTCTTAAAAGCAAGAGTTTTAAAATACTGATAGTAATAATTGCGGTTTTATTTGG
>JAVWHI010000046.1:0-6465 GCA_036640155.1 Oscillospiraceae bacterium
ATCGGTAAATTCTTGTGACAAGAAATATCGTTCAAATAACTTTCCAAATGCTAGATATGATTTGTCGCTCTTAGATAATTCTTCTTCGCCAATTACTGACGCTAACGCTCTTGCATCCTGCACACGTGCATACGCTGCAAATAGCTGATTAGCAACATCACCATGGTCAAATCTTGTGTAGCCATCACCAATTCCATCTTTCATCAAACGTGACAATGATGGTAAAACTGAAACCGGTGGATAAACTCCTGTTTGGTCAAGGTTTCTATCTAAAACAATTTGACCTTCTGTGATATATCCTGTTAGGTCAGGTATTGGATGGGTTATATCATCATTTGGCATAGTTAAAATTGGAATTTGCGTTACAGAACCAGACGAGCCTTTAACAATTCCAGCACGTTCATATAAAGAAGCGAGGTCGGAATATAAGTAACCAGGATAGCCTTTTCTTCCAGGTATTTCACCTTTTGAAGACGAAAATTCACGCAAAGCTTCTGCATATGAAGTAATATCGGACATGATAACTAATATATTCATACCCTTTTCATATGCAAGATATTCAGCAACAGTTAAGGCACACCGAGGTGTTAGTATACGCTCAATGATTGGGTCATTTGACAAATTCATAAACATAACAACGTTTTGTAAAACGCCCGATTCTTCAAAAGAACGTTTAAAATAATCAGCAACATCATTGTTGACTCCCATTGCAGCAAAAACAACTGCAAATTTGTCATTTGAATTATCACTAAGCTGTGCTTGGTTAACAATTTGAACTGCTAATTTATTATGACTCATTCCTGAGCCGGAAAATATAGGAAGTTTTTGTCCTCTAATTAGCGTTATAAGCCCATCTATAGAAGATATTCCTGTTCTTATATAATTTCGTGGATATTCACGTGCAACTGGGTTAAGAGGCTTTCCATTGATATCCATATGTTTTTCTGCAAAAATATCACCTAAGCCATCAATAGGATTTCCGGCACCATTAAAAATTCTTCCGAGCACTTCAGTTGACAACGCCATTTCCATCGGTTTTCCATAAAGTTTTGTCCTAGTATTTGTAAGTGAGAGGCCATTTGTTCCTTCAAACACCTGCAAAACAACACGCTCACCTTGTATTTGAACTACACGTGCTAACCTTTTTGACCCATCATCTAAAATAAGCTCTGCCATTTCCTCATAGCTCGCATTAGGAACGTTATCCAAAATAACCAAAGGTCCATTTATCTCTTTCAAACCTACGATTTGTAAACTCATACTTATTGTTCCTTTCTTTTATGCACGAACCAAAATAGTTGCCAATCCGTCATCTATTTGTTTATAAATAGTATCAAACGCACCTAAGTCGTCATTAGGAATCTGATATTTCATTCCTGCTAACAACTCAAAAAGATTAAGGTCTAATATTTCTGAAAGTGCAACGCCCTGTTTTACTAGTTCGAGTGATTTTTCGTTTAAATATAAAATAATCTTCATCATATCTAACTGCTTTTCTAAAGGAACATACGTGTCGTCCTTATGAAATGCGTTTTGTTGCAAAAATCCTAATCTTATTGCCTTAGCAGTTTCAATAACAAGCTTTTGATCGTCAGGTAAAACTCCTGAGCCTATAAGTTTTACAATTTCCATTAGCGAAGTCTCTTCAGCAAGAATGCCCGTTATCTGTCGTCTGCACTCCATAAAATCCTTTGAAACATACTCGTTATAATAAGGTGTTAAATCGTCAATATACTCACTATAACTTTCATTCCAGTTAATAGCAGGATAGTGACGTGCATATGCAAGCGATTTATCAAGTCCCCAAAAAGTTCTTACAAAACGCTTAGTATTTTGTGTCACAGGCTCTGAAAAATCTGCACCTTGTGGCGAAACTGCGCCTATTATTGTAACAGATCCTTGCGTATCATTAAGGTTTACCATATATCCAGCACGTTCATAAAACTCCGATAAGCGGGATGGCAAATACGCCGGAAAACCTTCTTCAGCCGGCATTTCTTCTAATCGTCCGGAAATTTCACGCAATGCTTCAGCCCATCGAGACGTCGAGTCAGCCATTATTGCAACGTGATACCCCATATCACGGTAATACTCAGCTAAAGTAATACCTGTGTATATTGATGCTTCACGTGCAGCAACAGGCATATTAGAAGTGTTTGCAATAAGAATTGTTCTGTCTGTTAATTTATTGCCGCTTTTTGGGTCAATAAGTTCTGAAAATTCCTCCAGAACTTGCGTCATTTCATTACCACGCTCGCCACATCCAACATAGACAATTATGTCAGCATCACACCATTTTGCAAGTTGATGCTGTGTCATAGTCTTGCCTGTTCCAAATCCTCCCGGAACAGCAGCTGCACCGCCTTTTGCAATTGGAAACAACGTGTCAATAATTCTTTGCCCTGTGATAAGTGGTCTAGTTAGTGCTAGTCTTTCTTTTGATGGTCGTGGAGTTCTTATCGGCCATTTTTGTGAAAGTGTTAGCTCTGTTTCTTTGCCTTTCTTATCCTTTATTTTTGCAACAACATCATTAACTTTATATTTCCCATTAGGTGCAACGTATGTTACTTCGCCACTTAGTTTAGGTGAAATCATACATTTATGCGATATGATAGGAGTTTCCGGACAAGAGGCATAAATATCTCCTCCTGCAACTATATCACCAATAGCAATGTGCATTGTTACATCAAATTCACGTTCAATGTCAAGTGAAGGGATTGATGAGCCTTCACTGATGAATGCACCTGAAAGTTTTTCCATAGCTTTTAAAGGGCGTTCAATCCCGTCAAATATATTAGAAAGTAGACCGGGTCCTAGCGTTGCACATATTGGTGCATCTGTTTTATAAACTGGCTCACCGGGTTTTAGTCCGGTTGTAACCTCATAAACCTGAATTGTTGTATAATCATCGTTAATTCTAATAACTTCGCCTATTAGACGTTTTTCACCAACATACACCATTTCAAGCATAGAAAAATCTTTTGTATTACGTACCGTAACAACAGGACCATTAATTGAATACACCTTGTTGTTCATTGCTTTCACTCCTAAATTGCTGTAAAAATAGTATTACAGCACTTGCTTTATACTAAAAGTATTAATTAATCTACTGTTAAACAAAGACGGCTATTTTGAGCAAAAAGTTGTTTTTGTTCAGTTATTTTATCATCTAATGTTTCATCAAAATAGACATTATTCTTATCTGACTTACAAATAAATCCACCAATTAAAATATCATCTGAGCATAGCACTAAAACGCTCTTAGTGACATCGGATTTAATTTTGTCGGCAAAATCCATGTCTCTTTGGCAGAGAAAAATTGTTGGCTCCTTGATAGTATTATCTTCTAAAACCTTGATAATGCCATTCTTTAAAAAGTCGTAATACTTTGCAGTTTTGCAAAAATCGGTCAACCTTTTAGTGACATCTCCAAAAACTTTATTTGTAATTTCAGCCCTTTTTAAAAGGACTTCTCTGTGCGCTTGTAAATCAAATTTTGAAACTTCTTTTCGGCATTGTTTTTTAATGTCTTTTATATTGTTTTGTATAAGACTGTACATATTGTTAAGTTGGTTATCTTTATTTATTTCAAGTTGAGTTTCTTTTAATGCAGCTGTTTCCATTTCAATTTGAACACGTTTTGTATCAATTTCGGCAAAAACTGCATTTTTAAACTTTTCAAGTTTATTTGACTGATTAACTTCTTGAATCATAAACACATTTCATCCCTTTCGGTTGCTATTATTAAGCTGAAACAAAAAACGGTATTAATTTTTTAAAACCGCTATAGCATAGACTAATCACAAAAATTACATTTTATAATTAAATCTTTCTAACGGTAAAAAATCTTAATCTTAAATTTTAATTCCAATTGCCTCTCGAATGTATTTAGAAATTGAATCGCTAATTTTAGATGTTCCATGACGATCTGGTATTTCAACTATTAAAGGACGCTTATAGTTTAATTTATAGTCAAAAACTACATCAGGACAAAGTGCAATAAGCTTTTGTGTCATAAGTAAGATGCCAATTTCCTTATTGTTAAATGCTTTTTTAAGTTCTTTTTCCACTTCATCTTTCTCGTGTATAACTACGCCTTCAATCCCAGTAAGTCGCATTCCAGTGAATGTATCAATATTGTCACTTAAAAGAAAATATTTCAAATTAAGCTCCATTCCGCCGCCTACTTCAGCAAAACGATAAATCCCATAAGCTTTTCTAGCAGGTAAATGGTCAAAGCTTATTTATAATCCTATGAAAAAATAGAATTTAACTTTACAAAATTAAAACAACTTCTTGCTGTAAAAAATATTATAAAGTCCTTATAAGTATATTTTTTGCAACTAATTTTGTTTATAAACGGTTTAAAATCAAGATGGAAATCAACAATCCGTAAATAGCAACACCTTCACCTAAAACAACAAATATCATTGCTTTACCAAATGATTTAGGGTCCTCACTTACAGCACCAATTGCTGCAGGAGCTGCTGCTGCAACAGCAATACCAGCGCCTAAACAAGAAAGTCCTGTAACTAAAGCGGCTGCAATAAATCCCATACCCATAGCAGAATCGCCTAAAGCTACTGCTTCGCCGGCAGCACTAACAATTCCGCCAACAGGGAATAAAAATGAAAGTAAGCATATTCCTGCAAACGCTGCAAGGTTATAAACTATCGAGCGTTTAGCTTTTTTGCCGGTAGTTACGCCTTTATAAACTCTGACAAGTGGTAATGCTAAAAGAGCAATTGCAATTAATGGTAATAATAATGTTAAAAATGTTTTCATGATAAACTCCTTTTTGCCATAATGGCATGTTAATTTAACCGACATATTTTAATTCATGATGCTATAACTATCGGTGGAAAAAGCAATTTTACGTCAATAAAAATAGTGCCTACTTAATCTTTGTTTATATCATAAGACACTGTAGCTGGCTCAAACGGTTTCCCGTTTCCTTCAAAGTTTCGGCTAAAAATTTCGTAAAATTCCAAACGCAAAACTTGAATGCCGACTATTAAACCTTCAAGACACATTACAAATATGTTTCCTATTATCATAACAATTGGACTAGCTGCTGTGCCTGCCATTTCCGAAAGTGACAATACAACCGCCATCATTCCGGCATGGCTTAAAATAAATCCGCCAACACGTAAAAATGACATTGTATTTGACAAGTAACTTAAAACATATTCAAATAATTCAAAAAAGTTTTCTATAATAAATTCACCTATAGCTTGCTTTTCTTGACTTTTTTTGCGTTTTACAAGATTAGCTAAAGGTATTCGCAAAAATATAACTACAAGTGGTATAACCATAAACAAAACAATATACCAACCTACGAATAAATTATATCCTAGCAATAGTGTGCAAACCGCTGCCACTAAAATCGATACATAAAATACAAGTCCTGCAATACCGTTATGCCCGAAAACAGCACGTTCATAATCGTGGACCTTAAATCCTAACACAATGTTAATGCAAATGGAAATAATAATAAGCGTTGCTCCAATTGCAATTGCTCCTAGAAGTAAAATGTTTGTCATCCCGTTATCAAACACTTCAACTGGCTTATGCTCAAGTCCAAATAATGCTTTATATAAAGGATTTAATAGATTTTCGTATCCAAAAACCGACCCATATACTAAACCGAAAAATGCACTTGAAAATCCTAATCGTATCATGATTTTTCCAAGGTCCATGTCTTTCCACTTTGCAAGAACAAACCCAATTAATGATAATACTAAGCCTTGTCCTAAGTCACCAAACATAATTCCAAACAACAATGTGTATGAAATTGCCATAAACGAAGTGGGGTCAATATCGTGATAAGATGGGAGGCTGTACATATTAACAAACATCTCAAACGGTCGTGTAAAGCGATTATTTTTAAGTTTTACAGGTGGTGTTAAAGTAGGATCGGCATCATAAGGCTTAACCACACATGAAACGCTTGAAATGTCGGCAAGACTTTTTTCAAAATCATCTGCTTTGCATTTTGGCACAAATCCGATTAAATAAAACCTTTTATTAACCGTTGCAACATTTTTGCGTAATGAAAAAGCTGTGTCAAAAAACTTACAAGCGCTAAACGTTTTCATAAGCACATCAATGTTTTGTGCTTTGATGTCATCTAATTGTTTGTTAAGCTCAGCTAATTCTTGGCGTTCGTTTTTAAGAATTGATTCAATATTGTTTATTGCAATTTCCGGCGTTCCATGTGCATATTCCGGCACATGAACACGCTCAAAATATAGTGAAGCAAACACGTCGTCAATTACCGCAATTTTTGTAGACGGTGCAAAATAAGCTCCCCAATAAAAATTACTGTTATGGTCAAATGGGAAGAAGAAAAATGTTTTATCGTTATAATATGATAACTTTTCATAGCTATCATATGGCATTCTGCCAAAACGCACTTTAACATACTGACATGCAAAAATTTCATCAAAATTTGCGTTTAGCCCA
>JAVWHI010000046.1:6475-9789 GCA_036640155.1 Oscillospiraceae bacterium
AAATGCTTTAACTGAATAATTGCCTGTTCATGCATCGAAATACTCTGTTTTATTTTAGTTTTGCTTTCACCCAATGACACAATATTGCG
This sequence comes from Oscillospiraceae bacterium, assembly GCA_036640155.1. Classification (GTDB taxonomy): domain Bacteria; phylum Bacillota; class Clostridia; order Oscillospirales; family Ruminococcaceae; genus JAVWHI01. The sequence continues at coordinate 6,565 of JAVWHI010000046.1, forward strand.
TTCCATTTCACTTATAACTTCTGTCATATTTTCGGTGTCATAATCTTCTGCTTGAAAACTTGAATACTCTAGCTTTACTTGCAAATCATCCGCAATCTTTATAGTCCTTGTCAAAATATCCGTGTATGGATTTTCTTCGTCAAGAGTGCTAAATCCGTGCGAAGGTTCTGTTGAATGAATTGACATTTCGGGCTGGAAATATCCGCTTTCTAAACACTTGTTAATTGTCGGTTCTAAGTCTTGCATATTTCCAACAAGATTTATTAGCGACATTTTTTCTATTGCCATTAGGGCTCACCACCTTTATTCCAAAATTAATAGTTTTTTTATTTCCTGTGAAGGAAGATTGTAACGAGTTCCCTCTATTATTATGATTAGATTTTCAATTTCAATTCTTGAAAGTGCCATATAAGAAAAATATGCAACTGCTGAATTAGTCGAAAATCTAAGAAATTTTTTATTGAGTATATACATTAACCTTTTGGTATAGTCCTCGATATAATTATATTCAACACTACTCATTTTACCATTTATAGAGTTTAGCGAAATAACTTTAACAAACTCTTCTGTAGATTCAGCCTCTAGAACTTTATCTAAAAATCTAGGACTAAACTTATAATAAAATGGTAATAGTCTTTTTTTAATTTTTTCATTATCTACCTTAAAATAAAACTTTAACCTAAAAATTTTGCTTAAATTCAGTGCGTCTGCTTGGATTTTTACAATTTTTAAAAGTTCATTTTTAACTTCGCCTTTGAAGTTTTTTTGGATTTTACATAATAAATCTTTATAATAATACGTTTTTAATGCAACTTCACAATCTGAATAATCAATTGTGCCAGTCGCATTAATAAATGGTTTTATTATTTTTTTATATGGTGTTCCATTCAAACATTCGCTAAATTCAGCTATTGATTTTATACCTATAAGTCTCATAATATCAAATGTAGCATACTTGCTAAAAAAGCCGGGAATAACTTTAATAATTTCACTGAAGTTTTGCGAATTTACAAGACTTATACAGTGCATAATAATCTCAATTTCTAAGTCAATAGCGATATAACTGTAAAATCTATTTTCCGAAAAATCATATTTAGACAGTTTAGAATATCGGCTAAAAAGAGACCTTTTTAAAAGTTCTTCTAGTTGAGCTCTATGTGTTGCAGTCTCGTTAATTCCTTTTAAATAATAAGAATAATACGTGTTATTTTTTAAATATGTCACAACATCACTAACCGACTTTAATCTTGATAGTTCATTGTAATTTTCAGTATTAAGTCTTTTTCCATACATAGCACGAGTTTTTGCGAGTATAACATTGCTTGAAAACGTTTCGAGCATATCTGCACCTCCAACTAAAAAAGATATAAATTTATATTATGCTTTAGTAAAAAAGGCGTGAGTATATAGTGACAAGCACCTTCTTACCAGCATAACAAAATCTATCCAATAATACTACTGATTATATCTTCTTCCCACTGTAGGTGATGTCTCTCATAATTTTCATTCAGAGAATCAATCAACTTATCATTATTTTGCTTTATTTTTTCAATTTTTGACTGTGCGTATTCCTTTTCAACTTCGCGTGCTTTTTCTATTCGAGATGTCGCTTGCTCTTGAAGCTCATCATTTTTTTGAGTTTTCATTTTTTCAATTTCTAATAATACGTCACTCTTATGCCTATTGGCTTCATCAAGTTTCTCAACTGCCAGTTTATCAATTTCTAGGATTTGATTTATAATATTTGCCATTGTTTAACCAGCTTTCAATTGGAATTTCATTTTACATTAACGCTAATTTTCATTTGCATTTTATAATATTAGTTTTTTAAACTATGTAGTGGTGCCGGGATTTGGCCTCCACGATTTATGAATTTTGCCGGCGAATTATAGTTTATTTTCATTACAGGTCCGCTTCCAAATAGCCCACCAAAATTTAGCTCGTCGCCCACAGTCTTGCCAATCGCTGGAATAATTCTTACAGCAGTAGTCTTGCAGTTTACCATACCAATTGCAGCTTCATCAGCAATAATAGCAGCTATGATTTCAGGCGTTATATCGCCCGGCACAACAATCATATCAAGTCCAACAGAACATACTGCTGTCATAGCCTCAAGTTTTTCAATCGTTATTGCACCACAACGTGCCGACTCAATCATACCGGCATCTTCAGAAACAGGGATAAAAGCACCTGAAAGTCCGCCAATTCTTGACGATGCCATTACGCCACCTTTTTTTACAGCATCATTTAATAGTGCAAGTGTTGCAGTAGTGCCATGTGCGCCACAACGCTCAAGTCCTATTTCCTCTAAAATATGTGCAACTGAATCGCCTACTGCAGGTGTTGGTGCAAGTGACAAATCAACAATTCCAAATGGAACTCCCAAACGTTTTGATGCTTGAGTACCCACTAATTGACCCATTCTTGTAATTTTAAATGCTATTTTTTTGATTATATCTGCTATTGCAGTTATGTCTGCTTTATCGTCTGCTTTTGCAATAGCCGCACGAACTACACCAGGGCCTGAAACCCCAACATTTATAATACAGTCCGGTTCACCTACTCCATGAAACGCTCCCGCCATAAATGGATTGTCCTCCGGTGCGTTGCAAAAAACTACTAGTTTTCCTGCTCCAAAACAGTTGTTATCAACTGTCAATTCGGCACATTCTTTGACTATTTTGCCCATCAGCTTGCAAGCATCAAGATTAATGCCTGACTTAGTACTTCCAATGTTAACCGATGAACAAACATGTTCAGTGGACGCTAATGCACGTGGAATAGAATCAATTAAACGTCTATCGCCGGCACTAAACCCCTTTTGTACTAGAGCCGAGTAGCCTCCTATAAGATTAACGCCAACAGCAATCGCTGCTTTTTCCATTGTCTGTGCAAACTTGACAGGGTCACCAGTAGTAGCTGCACAAATAATCGCAATTGGCGTAACTGAAATACGCTTGTTAATTATCGGAATACCGTACTCTTTTTCAATATCCTCGCCAACCTTAACAAGGTCTTTAGCACAAGAGGTTATCTTGTTATACACCTTTTTGCAATCAACGTCAATATCACTGTCAATACAATCAAGAAGTGATATTCCCATCGTTATAGTTCTTATATCTAAATGTTCATCTTGTATCATTTTAATTGTTTCTAATATGTCATTGGGATTAATATTCAGCATAAATTATATCCTAACCTTTTCTATGTATTTATTCTATATTC
>JAVWHI010000047.1:0-4098 GCA_036640155.1 Oscillospiraceae bacterium
CAGGGAGATGTTGTAGTAAAAGAAATTTCGCAGGACTATTCAGTTGTAGAAAATCTTGTGATTTTATTACAACAAAACGATGTTGACCCTATCACTTTAGAAGAAATTGTAGAAGAGTTTATCACAGAGCAATACACTTATTAAAAAAAAATTTACATTACGACTTTACTTTCTTTGTTGACAAAACTGACACAAATGTTATTATTGAGGTAGAACATGTTTATTGCAATAACGTTTGCAAATTAAATACTGCAATTTTACATATACTTTTTTCTAAGAAAAAAGTATTCAATCGATGTTGTAGGGCGTTATAGCTTTGCATCAATATTCACTGTAATTGGAGAAACATTATGAAATGCACGTTTTGCGGATACTTAGAGAGTAAAGTCAGCGATTCCCGGCCTTCGGAAGATGGCTCAAGAATTAGGAGAAGGCGTGAATGTTTATCATGTGGTGCTAGATTTACAACTTATGAAATTGTTGAAACCATACCACTGATGGTAATTAAAAAAGACAATACCCGTCAGCCTTTTAATTCACAAAAACTTGTAACTGCTATACTTCGTGCGTGTGGTAAACGCCCGGTGTCGGTAGAAACAATAGAAAATCTCGTGTCAGAAATAGAGTATAATTTTAGCAATTTGATGGCAAAGGAAATAAAGTCAACTGAAATTGCTGAACTTGTAATGCAAAAGTTAAAATCGATAGATCAAGTTGCATATGTTAGATTTGCATCGGTATATAAAGAGTTTTCTGATATAGACGAGTTTATGATAGAATTAAAAACGCTAAAAAAATTTAAATAAATTAATAATATGTACTTGAATTGATGGCGTTAATATAGTATAATAAATAATAATGCAAAATATTGTTTTTAAAAATATATAAATTTATGGAGGTTACTATGGATAAGAATGTTGCAATGCTCATTCAGATAGTTCCGCTTGTTTTAATTTTTGTTGTGTTTTATTTTATTTTGATAAGACCACAGCGTAAAAAAGATAAAGCAACTCAAAAAATGCGTAATGATGTGCAAATAGGTGATGAAATCGTTACAATTGGTGGAATTGTAGGTATCGTAATTAGCATTAAAGAGGATACTATTGTTATTGAAACCGGTAGCGATAGGAGCAAAGTTATTATAAAACGGTGGGCTATTCAAACGAATGCGACTGTTCATGAAGATATAGAACAAGCATAATTGATTTGCGTAATGAATATATTTTATTAATACATTTCTGGGGGGATATTTGTGAACAAGCAAAAAAACCACACAGGTTATATTAATAAAAAAATAAAATCGATTGTTATTGCTGTTTTAATAGGTGAAGCTGTAATAGTTGCTTTGTTGTTTTTGTTTTCGTTTCTAATTATTAAAGTAGATGTCCCGCTTTTTTTGACAAATATTTTTGTTGCTACAAGCGCTGTTATTGGTGGCTTTATTGCCGGTATTATCAGTGGCCGCTTAATAAGAAAAAACGGAATAGTTTACGGTTTAATTGCCGGAACAATAATAACAATAACAATTTTAATAATCAACATTGTGTTTTTTAACTTGGAATTATCATTAATATCTGCGTTAAAATATTCGTTGATTATTATATCTTCATCCGTTGGTGGAATTTTAGGAGTTAATCTTAAAATTCACAATGCGTAAAATTTTAAAAAGCTATTAGTTATGCAATTACTGTATAAATTAATTGTGACTTTAGTTTTTTTAACATCTTCGGATTATGAGAAATTTTTACAAAAACGTTTCCAATGATTGAAACGACAAAGGAGAAATGATATTATGAAACATATTAAAACATTAAACGAGGCAAATTTAAAGCAATCAGCAACAAAAGGCGGATGTGGCGAATGCCAAGCTTCTTGTCAATCAGCTTGCAAGACTTCTTGCACAGTTGCAAACCAAAAATGTGAAAATGCAGACAAGTAATTCATAAACACAGGTACAGCCTGTACAGGATAGATGGGCAGAAATGCCCATCTTTTTTGTTGTAATAATTAATTTTTTAAGGATGGTGACACAAGTAAAGACTCGTGTTTTTAGTCTTTGCTTTTATAATGATACATAAATATGCTTTAAACGGTTTTAATATTGTTTTGGATGTAAATAGTGGGGGAGTTCACATTGTTGATGATGCAGTGTTTGCATTACTTGATTTTGTAAAGCCACCATTATCTTCTAATCTTTCAGAGGATATAGCACTTTCACTTAACTCTTTTTCAAGGGAAGAATTAGATGATGCTTATTCTGAAATAAAAGATTTGTTTGATCAAGGAATCCTTTTTTCTGAAGACTCATATGAAAAATATGCTGATATGATGACATCTGCACCAATTAAAGCGATGTGTTTACACATAGCGCACGACTGTAATTTGCGTTGTAAATACTGCTTTGCTTCGACTGGTGACTTTGGCGAAGGAAGAAAACTTTTGTCAGAACAAACGGGTAAAGAAGCAATAGATTTTCTCTTGAAGTATTCTAATGGGAGAAAAAACATAGAGCTTGATTTTTTTGGCGGCGAACCTCTAATGAATTTTGATGTAGTAAAAAAAGTAGTAGAGTATGCACGAAGCAAGGAAAAAGAGTATAACAAAAATTTTCGTTTTACTATAACCACTAATGGAGTTTTACTTGACGATGATATAACTGATTTTATAAATAAAGAAATGTCAAATGTTGTTTTATCACTTGATGGACGCAAGCAAGTCAATGATACATTAAGACAAACACCAAACCAAAAAGGAAGTTATGACTTAATTGTTCCTAAATTTCAAGATTTAGTTAAAAAACGTGGCGATAAAGATTATTATGTGAGAGGAACTTTCACTAAACACAATTTGGATTTTTCAAATGATGTTATGCACTTAAATGAATTGGGATTTGATCAAATTTCTGTTGAGCCGGTAGTTGCAGATGAAAAGATGGAATACGCATTAACAAAAGACGACCTGCCTGTAATCTTTAAAGAATATGAAAATCTTGCATTAAAACTTATTGAAAAGAAGAAAAACAAGCAAGGATTTAATTTTTTCCACTTTATGATAGATCTTGACCAAGGTCCGTGTGCAATTAAAAGGTTGCGTGGTTGCGGCTGTGGCAATGAATATGTAGCTGTTACGCCTGATGGGGATATTTACCCATGTCATCAGTTTGTTGGCATGACGCAGTGGAAAATGGGTGATGTTCACACGCAAACAATAGACATGGAAAAGAAAAAGTATTTTGCAAATGCAAATATATATTCTAAAGAAGAGTGTAAGAGCTGTTGGGCAAAATTTTATTGCAGTGGCGGTTGTAATGCTAATAACTTACAATATGCCGGCGATATTCACAATCCACATAAGCTTTCATGTGAACTTCAGAAAAAGCGATTGGAATGTGCGATAATGGTTAAGGCGGCATTGGCTGATTAATATTTATAATTATTTTTATAGTTATAAGTCCATAAAAAAATAACTTATATTATTTAAAAAAATGCGTGCTATATTTTTTCAAAAGTAAAACAGCACACGAATAATTTTTACTCTTATCATTTTTTCTATTTTGCAAGATAAGAGTAATCGCTTTTTAAAAGTTTTGTGCCGATATAAAACGGCGGAATGGAGTAAAAATACTATGAAATTAGGATTTATTGGTGCAGGTAATATGGCAAGTGCGATAATAAAATCGCTAATTAAAGCTGAAAGTAAATTTGAACTTTTAGCATTTGACGTTGATTTTGACAAGCTTAGTTTATTATCAAATCTTGGTGTAACTCCTTGCAAAAACATAGCAAACTTAGCATCTGACTCGGATTATATTGTTCTTGCTGTTAAGCCGCAAAACATAGAGGAAGTACTAGTTGATATTAAAAGTAATATTAAAAAAAGTGCTGTAGTTATTTCTATTGCAGCTGGAATCACTGCAGAATATATAAAAAAAGAGCTAGGTTACGATGCAAAAGTTGTTTTAGTAATGCCAAACACACCACTTATGTTAGGAGTTGGAGCAACAGCTTTAGCACACATTGCACCGGTTAGCGATGCTGAATTTAACAATGTACGCAATATATTTGACTGTGCAGGTATTACAGCCGAAGTTGCTAGTGA
>JAVWHI010000047.1:4108-9506 GCA_036640155.1 Oscillospiraceae bacterium
GCTTTTGCAAAAGCTTTTGTTGATTATGCAGTAAGTGAAGACATCGATGAAAACGAGGCAAAACGGTTGTTTTCTCAAACGCTTATAGGTAGTGCAAAAATGATAACTGACTCAGGTAATAGTCTTGATAAACTAATTGAGATGGTTTCATCAAAAGGCGGAACAACGATAGCTGGACTGTCTGCATTTGAGGAGCTAAACTTAAATAAAACTGTCAATGAGGCTTGCACACGTTGTACTAAACGTGCATATGAACTTTCAAAATAGTTGACTGATTAAGTTATATTATTTCTCATTATTGCATATATTTTTATATATGATAATGGGGGATGAGTGTTTGAAGCGGACAAGTAATGATGTAGATACACAAATAGTTTTAGATAAAGAAATACATAAACATGTATCGCAAAACAAATTATTTTTAATGCTGATTTTTACGCTTTTAATTGGTATTGTGTATGGAGCAATTTTGATTGGCACAAAACAGACTGGACTTTTACAAAACTTACAAGCACAAGTTGCAAATTTTACAGCAAGCAGGCAGATACAATCACTTATTAAAAATTTCGTTAATTAGTTTTTTTCTTCACTGCTTTTCTTGGTTTTACCTTACATTTTTGGATATTGTGCAGTATCACAACCACTTTGTGTTCTTGTAGTTTTTGCAAAAGGTCTTAGCATTGGCACTATAGTCGGATATTTTTATTCGTTTTATGGCTTGAAAGGGTTTGGATATAGTGCTATAATGATTGTACCGGTTGCGGTTTTTACAAGTTTTATCTTAATTATTGCGTGTCGTGAAGCAATAAAATTATCTAACTTGATTTTTTTGTCTTTGATTAACAAGCAAACGGTTTTACCTGGTTGTAATGTTTTAAAACTTTATAATGTTAAAGCACTTATTTTATTGTGCTTTATGCTTGTTTCTTCAGTGGTTGACACAATATTAGTTTTAGTATTTTCAAGGTTTTTCGTATTCACATAGGATTAATAAAATATAGGAAATGGTGTTTATTATGGGATTTTTAGGGTTTGGAAACTATTCAAAGCCAGGCAAAGGTGTCAACAAGGACGAGCCTCAGAAAAAAAGGTTTTTCTATTTTTTTGAGCTTTATTTCAGAAAATTTTGGGGTTTAATAAAACTAAATCTTTTGTTTGTACTAACTAGTCTTCCGATAGTTACAATTGGTGCTTCACTTTCAGCGATGAGTTATATTTTACGTAATTATAACGATGAAAAGCCAATATTTTTATGGGCTGATTATATGAAATCATTTAAACAAAACTTTAAAGTTTCAACTATTGTTTGGCTTATTGATGTTGTACTGATTTTTTTACTTGTGCAGTCGTACTTTTTTTACTCAGCAGCAGTTGAAACATCATGGTTTTATTATATACCATTAGCATTTATTATGTTTTTCGGTATTGTTGTAATATTTTCTAATTTTTATATTTATCTTTTGATTGCATCAGTTAATTTAAAGTTAAAAGGTCTTATTAAAAATGCTGTTTATTTGTCTTTTTTAGGTGTTAAGACTAACGTTATAACGTTAATCATTTTTTCTGCATTTGCAATTGCAATTTTTTATTTTGGAGTATTGTTTTTACCGTTTCTGCCGTTTGCGCTTGTACTTTTACCCGTGTTTTCGACGATTGGATTTATTATAGTTTATAACTCTTTTCAGTATATTTACAAGTTTATTGCGAAGCCTTACTATGAGGAAACCGGTGAAAAAGACCCGTATATAAAAGAAGAAAATACACAAGATTTGATATTTGATGACGATGTTAAATCTCATAACATGGACGAATAATTAAAACCACCAGTTAAACTGGTGGTATGCACAAGCCCTAACAGGGATGCCAGTAAAATAGGGCTACGCCCGCAAAAGTAAAACCGCCGGCTAAGCCGGCGGATATTTATTTTTTTGCTTAAGCCACAATTAAAAAAATCTGCCACACATTAAATGTGTGGCAGATTTATTATTTTTGTAATTGTGCAATGCCTTTTTTTATGCGAGCGATAGTTTCGTCTTTACCTAAGATTTCAGCTAAATCTATTCCACCGCCTGGAGTAAACGCTTTTCCTGATAAAGCAACACGTAAAGGCCACAAGATAATTCCGTTTTTAACGCCCAATTTTTCAATTAGTTCAAACAGAGCATTGTGAATTGATTCAAGTTTCCAACAGTCAACCGCCTCAAGTACAGGCAAAATTTCTTTTAATGAATCATAAGAATTATCTTCATTAGTTTTCATCTTTTTATGAGTGTAAAGTTCATTTGAATATTCAGGAAGTGTGTCAATAAAATCAACTTGTTCAGGAATATCAGTAAAGAGTTCTGTACGTGGTTGAAGCATTTGACATAAAGTGTCAATATCAATATCTTCACGCTTACAAGTTTTTCTAATATATGAAACAGCATTTTCTTTATATTCTTGTGCCGACATTTTTCTAATATAAGCACTGTTAATCGCTTTTAACTTTTGTGTGTCAAAAATAGCTGGCGATTTTGAAATACCATCAATACTAAATTCTTCAACAAGTTCAGGCAGTGTAAAAATCTCATTTTCGCCTTTTGGACTCCAACCTAATAAAGCTATATAATTAATTATTGCCTCTGTCAAATAACCTTTTTCAAGCAAATCCTCAAAAGAAGCATCACCATTACGTTTTGAAAGTTTTTCGGTGTGGTTTTTCATAACAGGCGAACAATGAACGTAGATAGGCTTATCCCAACCGAAAGCATCATAAAGTAGATTGTACTTTGGTGTCGATGAAAGATACTCGTTACCACGTATAACGTGCGTTATACCCATAGTATGGTCATCTACAACGTTTGCAAAGTTGTAAGTTGGCATACCGTCTGTTTTTATGAGGATTTGGTCATCTAAGGTTGAGTTTTCAACGGTAATTCTACCAAAAACCTCATCGTCAAAATAAGTAGTTCCTTCGGTTGGCATTTTTTGGCGAATTACATATGGAATATTAGCTTTAAGATTTTCTTCTATTTCTTCTTTTGATAAACTTAAGCAATGTCTGTCATACTTTGGTGCTACTCCTGAAGCTTGTTGGATTGCACGGACTTCTTCTAGTCTATCTTTTTCACAAAAGCAGTAATATGCGTCGCCACTTTCAATTAACTGTAGTGCGTATTCTTTAAACATTCCCATACGTTCACTTTGAATATAAGGGCCAACAGGTCCGCCAATATCTGGACCTTCATCCCAAACAAGACCAGTTGTTTTAAGTGTATTGTAAATAATATCAACTGCTCCATCTACATATCGTTCACGATCTGTGTCTTCGATTCTTAAAATAAATGTGCCTTTATTTTTTTTAGCAAGCAAATAAGCATATAATGCAGTTCTTAAATTTCCAACGTGCATATATCCTGTTGGGCTAGGAGCGAAACGGGTTCGTACCATGTTAAAATTCATAAGTTTAGATCCACCTTTAATAATATTCATTATTTTAATAGTACAATTTTAAAGTGAGTTTGTCAAATGTTTGAGCAAATTATTTGCAAAAAAATATTAAATGTATTCTAACAGAGCTTTTTTTATTATTTTAGTTGTTCGTACTTCTTATTATATTTTTTTATATTGAAATTTTTTTTTAAAAGTGATATCATTTTTAAAAATATAATTATACAGTGTGAGGTTTATTATGAACGAATTTTTTAAAAATAAGCAAACTGTTTTGTTTCAAGGGGATAGCATAACTGATTCAGAACGTGACCGTGAAAATGACGATTATTTAGGATATGGATATGTTTCTAAGGTAAAAGCGGCATATAATGCATTGTTTCCTGATAATGAGGTCAAATTTATTAATAGAGGAACTTCTTGCGATATGCTTTGCGATATGATAAATCGCTATGAGAGTGATGTATTGGCACTAAAACCTGATTTCATTTCACTTTTAATCGGTATTAATGACATTTGGCGAAAATATTCTCGTGATGTACCATTTTCATTAGATAATTTTAAAGAGCAGTATGAATTACTATTATCTAACATCAAAAAAGATTTACCTAATACTAAAATAATGATTATTGAGCCTTATCTTATGAATACTGACCCTGAAAAAGTTATTTGGCGTGCAAATGACTTAGACCCGACTATACAAGTTATTCGTAATTTGGCAGTTACTTATGCAGATTATTATTTACCTCTTGATGGAATTTTAACTGGATATAAAATTAATAAGTACTCTGATTTTCAAATATCTGATGATGGGGTTCATCCAACACAATTAGGACATGGACTAATTGCAACAGAATATCTTAAAACATTAAATATTATATAAAATAAACAGGTTGCTATTTTTTTAGCAACCTGTTTAAGTTTATTTATCCGAGTCAGACCATTCATATTTATTCAAGTTATCTGAAATTTGCTCTTGCTTTGGTAAAAAATTGCTATAGTAATTTGGAACTTTTCCTATAATTATAGTTTGTGCAATTAAATACTCGGTTTTTAGTGTAGACACACATTGTTGAAATGGTAACAATGTGCAGATTTGAACTTGAATTTCAAGCATTATTTGATGCATTGTTTGATTAATTCCAACAGAAGAAAAACGACTAGCAAAATTAGTTTGTACAAAGCCTGTCGGCGATATTTTAAACTCAATTGAAGGGCCTCTTCCGACAAAGTAATCACTGCCTAAGAGTGTTCCAATCGGAATATTATATGTAAAACTTAATAAATCAGTAAAATTGTTGTTTATTTGCTGTGATAATTTTGCTTTTAGCATGTTAATACTTGACATGTTAGCCTCAACACCAATAATTTCGTTTTCACTGTTTCGGCTAACAATTACAAGTTCTTCATAGCTTATTTGTTCATCTGATAACGTTTGAAGAATCGCTTTATCAATAAAGCCTGTCGTTATAACTTTACCCTGGTTATTAGCAACTTTTTTAATAACCGGGCGAATGTTGATATCTAAAAAAATAAGTATAATTATACTAGAAACAAACAAAAGAAATGCAGTTCTTTTTAAAATAATTGATTTTTTACTTTTGTTGTATTTTCGGTTAATCACACAAAAACCTCCATTATTATATTTATAGTTAATTATATGTGATAGTAAGATTATATGTGATAAAGAATATTTTTTTAATTTGTATTGAAAACTTCGGATTTTATTGTTATTATATTTAGTAGCGCATTGCCTTAATACTTAAACGTTGATAAAATTAATTTTTGACGTTAAATTTTACCGTTCAGTGGGCAAGAAAAAATAAAGGAGAGCTTAATATGCAATTCAACCACTTGATTGACCTAAACGATTACGATGTTTCGTTTTGGAATGATATTACTAATTTAGCTATGGAAATTTATAAAAATCCTGCTGACTATTCACACAAATGTGACGGGAAAATTCTCG
>JAVWHI010000048.1:0-9435 GCA_036640155.1 Oscillospiraceae bacterium
ATCCGCCTCTTCATTAGCACTTACCCACGTTTCAACAATATTGTCTCGTATGCACATGGCACTAGCTTTATAAACCTCATCAATTGATGCAGTTTCCAAAGTTTTTCCATAATGTCTTTTAAGTTTTCCTAAGATGTTTTTAACCTCCGGCGAATTTTTCATATCTATATTCTTTCCCATAATAAACTCCATTCCCTATTTCCAAAAAATTAACTTTTAAATAACCATTAGTCTTATTTATATTATATGCTATAGTTTAAGGATTTGCAAATATTACAATTAAACAAGAAAATACGCCGGCGAATATATCGCCGACGTACTTGCGTACTAATTTTTAATAAAATTAGTTTTACAAAAGACTAAGATATAATTCTTTATACTTCATTGCCGAAAGACGAAAACTGTTATCGCAATTCATTGCATTGCAAACAAGTTTGTGGCGTTTTTCATCCTCAGACATACACCGAAGAGCATATTTTACAATCTCGAGCATTTCATGAGCATTATAATTTTTAAAAGAAAATCCGTTACCCTCACCTGTAAATTCGTTGAAGGGCGTAACAGTGTCTTTTAATCCGCCGGTTTCTCGGACAATCGGTATAGTTCCATAACGAAGTGATATCATTTGTGAAATGCCACAAGGCTCGAACTTTGAGGGCATTAGGAACAAATCACTTGAAGCATAGATTTCATGTGCGACTGCGTTATCATACCCAATATATGAGCAAACTCTACCTTTGTAATGTGCCTCACACGTTCTAAAAAAGTTTTCGTACTGAACATCGCCTGTTCCTAAAAGTAATAAGGAGACATCAAGTCGCATGATGTTATGAAACACGTACATTATCAAATCAAACCCCTTTTGTGAGGTAAGGCGTGAAACAATTCCAATTAAAGGCCGACCTTTTTTATATTCTAGTCCGTATTTTTCCATAACTTCCTTTTTGTTTAATTCTTTGCCCGATAAATCGTCAGCGGAAAAAGGATGATTAACATATTTATCGTTTTGAGGGTCAAACTCAGTGGTATCGATACCGTTAATAATTCCTACAGTTTGAGCGGCTCTTGCGTTTAAAATCCCTTCCATACCATAGCTGTAAAATGGGCTTTTTATTTCCTGTGCGTAAGTGGGACTTACGGTGTTGATTTTATCGCTAAAAACAAGTCCTGTTTTCATAAAGTTAGCACAGCCATTAGATTCAACGAATTTTGGCGTATTAAAAGTTTTGGGGATAGAAAGCAAATCTTCAAGCTGTTCAAATCCACACATTCCCTGATACATTATATTATGAATTGTAAAAACAGTTTTGATGTTTGCAAGAGATGTATAATTATATTGTGTTTTAAGCAAAAGAGGAATCATGCCAGTTTGCCAATCGTTAAGGTGCATAACTTCAGGAATAAAGCCTATTTGCTGAATCGATTCCATTACAGCACGGCAAAAAAAGGCATATTGCTCGATTTCTTGTGTGCCTCCACGATAAATATTGTCACCAAAATAGCCTTCATTATCAATAAAATAATATGTAACTGAATCTTTAACTAGTCGCTCAATACCGACATATACTGTACGCCAGCCCAAGCGAATATAAAAGTCTGTGATATGTTCAGTTTTAGTAGAATACTTATTTTTAATAATTCTGTGAAATGGTAGTATTACTCTAGCATCAATATTTAACCCGACCAGTTCTTGTGGTAAAGTTCCAATTACATCAGCTAGACCCCCGGTTTTTGCAAAAGGAGCGCATTCCGCAGCAACAATTAGGACTTTTTTTGGTTTTTCTATCGGTATTATTGGCTTTTTGATAGTAGCTTTAGTTTTTTTAGCTGTAGTGTCAGAAACTACTTTTCTTTCTGCTTCTAGTGAAACGTTAGTAGCAATTATTTCAGGACTTTTTTGCTGGTTAGTCGGCTCCTTGTTTATCATACATTTGCTCCTTTCGGTATTATAACAGGGTATTCACTGCTGCCTGTTAAAATGGAATTTGGGCGAACGCTAACTTTCTTATCAAGTATAACATTTGTTAATCTTGAATTTTCATATATTTCACTACCCTGCATAATAATACAGTTTTTTATATTGACACCTTTTGCAATGTGAACGCCTCTAAATAAGACTGAATTTTCGACTGTTCCATTTATAACACAACCACTTCCTAGTAAACAGTTTTTTGCTATTGCCGCATCGCCATATCTAGTTGGAACTTCATCTTTGATTTTTGTATAGACATTGTTGCCGGTGTAAAATAAATCTTTTTGAGCTTCTATTGTAAGAAAGTCCATATTTATTTTATAGTAAGAAGCAGTTGAATTTATTCTGCCGACATATCCTTCATGCTCAAATCCAAAAATCTTTAGCGATTTTAACTTATGCAAAAAGACATCAGTAGTGAGATTATATTTTCCTCTAAGTGCCGCATCGTCTACTAAATATTGAAGTAAGTCTTTGCGTAAAAGATAAACTCCCATTCCCATTTTATCGTATTTTTTATTTTGCATACTCATATCAACAATTCTGCCGGTTACATCAAGCTCAAGCCGAACGTCATCAGCGTTACAACTTTTTGTTTTTGAATCGACTCTACTATAAAGCATTGTAATATCAGCATCTGTTTCTAAGTGGAAGTCGAACATTTTATTATAGGTTTTGTTGTGAATATTAGAAGAGCCAGAGAGCAAACAGTATGGTTGTGTAGCGTGACGAATAAACCAACTTGCGCCTTTTAAAGTATCAGTTATACCGTGATAAGACCCGACATTTTCAATAGTATCATATGGTGGGATAATCATTAGACCGTCATTTTTACGATTTAAGTCCCATTCTTTTCCACTACCCAAGTGATCCATAAGAGAATGATAATTTTTTCTGGGTATAACACCAACGTTGCGAATGCCCGAATTAACAAGGTTGCTTAGCATAAAATCAACAACTCTGTAACGACCGCCAACAGGTAACGCTCCCACTGAACGAAGATTTACAAGTTCACGCAAATTGAGATTTTCCTCTCCTGCATATATAATACCAAATACATCTTTTCTCATAATCAGTGAACATATTTTTTTAACGAATATGCTCATTACCACCTTTCGTTGTCTATGTTACTTATAATAAATACAGGGATTAGTCGATAGGGTCAAGCATTTCGCCTTCAGCTACAACTGCCCCATCTTGAATTTTTAGTTCCGTACCAATAACTGTGATTTTATCGTTTCCGCCAATTAATGCGTTTTTACCAATTGTTGCGTGTTCGTCAATAATTGTCTTGTAAATTTTAGCGCCTTCGCATATTTTGGTGCCTTGCATTATAATACTGTCTTTAATGACTGCACCTTTTTGAACAAGAACACTAGGAAAAATAATTGAATTTTCAATTTCGCCCATTATAACGCAACCATCACCTACTATGCTATTATTGAGTTTTGCATCTTTACCAACGTATTGTGGAGGGTTAGAAAGGTTTTTACCGAAAATTTTATGGTTTTCTTCATTTAATTTTATTTTAGGGTTATCGCTTAATAGATCCATATTTGATTCCCATAAACTTTCTATTGTTCCAACGTCTTTCCAATATCCACTGAACAAATACGTGTACATTTTTTCTCCTGAATCTAACATGTTAGGTATTACATTTTTACCAAAGTCGTTTGATGAATTTGGGTCGTCGTTATCTAGAATAAGATATTCTTTTAACTTTTTCCAAGAAAAAACATAAATACCCATAGAGGCTAGATTGTTTTTTGGAACGGCAGGTTTTTCATCAAATTCAATAATTTTACCTGATTCATCAGTGTTCATAATTCCAAAGCGGGAGGCTTCTTCAATTGGTACTTCCATGACAGCAATTGTTGCATCAGCTCCCATTTTTTCATGAGCTGTTATCATTTTGTCGTAATCCATTGTGTAAATATGGTCGCCGGATAACACAAGAATATACTCAGGATTATACTGCTCAATAAAAGGAATGTTTTGATATATTGCACTAGCAGTGCCACTATACCACTCGCCTTTTTTTCCTCTAACATAAGGCGGTAAAACAAAAGCTCCGCCAGACATTACATCTAAATCCCACGTCGCACCATTTCCAATATATGCGTTAAGTTCAAGCGGCTCATATTGCGTTAAAACCCCCACTGTATCGATCCCAGAGTTTGTACAGTTTGAAAAAGGGAAATCGATAATTTTGTATTTGCCACCGTATGGAACTGCTGGCTTAGCACGTTTTTTTGTCAATGCATAAAGTCTGCTTCCTTGACCTCCTGCAAGCAACATTGCTACACATTTCTTTTTTGCAATCATTGTAAGCGCCTCCTATATATTTCCATTAAACTATAATTTCAAGATGAGTATTAATCCGCTAAAAATTCAAAATACAACGTTGTAAGCGGAGGAACAGTAATCTCTGCTTGAAACTTTTTGCCAAGATAAGCTTTTTTCACCGACTTAATAGGTTTTTCATTTATAATTCCATTTCCGCCAAACTCAGTGGAATCGCTGTTAAAGACTTCAATCAAAACACCTTTTTGAGGAATTGCTAGTTTATATTTTTCACGCAAAACTGGTGTAAAGTTTGTAACAGAAATTATTTTCTGCGACTTTGCTCTAGAAGGTTTTGAACTTCTCATATAGGCAATTATGCTGTTTTTGTTATCGTCAACATTAAGCCATTCATATCCATCCCACGAATCGTCGATATCGTACATTGCTTTATTTTTGCGATAAAAGTGGTTGAGTTTTTGTACGTATTTTTGCAAGTTTTTATGTGAATCATACTCAAGAAGAAACCACTCTAGTTCTTTTTCATAGTTCCACTCGATAAATTGTCCAAATTCATTTCCCATGAACAATAACTTTTTGCCCGGATGTGAAAAAATATATCCGTAAAACGCACGAAGTGAAGCAAACTTTTGCGAGTATTCACCGAACATTTTATCTATCATTGAACGCTTACCATGCACGACTTCATCGTGTGAAAATGCTAGCACATAATTTTCAGCAAACGCATACTGCATTGAAAAAGTAACATTACCGTGCATATCTTTGCGGTAAAGGTGGTCAGCCTGCATATAACACAGCATATCGTTCATAAAGCCCATGTCCCATTTATAAGTAAAGCCTAATCCACCATCATAAGGAGGCTTTGTTACAAGAGGATATGCAGAGGATTCTTCTGCTATCATCATAAACCCTTTATAAGCACTAAGTATAGCGGTGTTCATGTTTTTAAGCATTTGAACAGCCTCATAATTAACTGTTCCGCCATCTTTATTTGCTATATATTGTCCGTCAGACTTGCCAAAGTTTAAATAAAGCATTGCACTCACAGCATCAAGTCTTAATCCGTCAACATGATAAACATCAGCAAAAAACATAGCGTTTGAGATTAAAAAACTGCAAACTTCAGGACGTCCAAAGTCAAAGATTAAAGTACCCCATTGAGGTTGCTCACCTTGTTTTGGATTTGCATGTTCATAAAGCGCACTACCGTCAAAATGTCTTAAACCATGTTCGTCTCTTGGAAAATGAGCCGGAACCCAATCCAGAATGACACCTATGTCACTCTTATGTAAAGTGTCAATGAAATACATAAAATCTTGTGGCGTTCCATAGCGTGAGGTAATACTATAGTAGCCGGTAACTTGATAGCCCCACGAGCCATCATATGGGTGTTCAGTGACAGGCATTAATTCAACATGGGTAAATCCCATTTTTTTCACATATTTAGCTAGCTTGTCAGCAATTTCACGATAATTTAAAAAAGTACCATCTTCGTTTTTTTGCCATGAGCCGAGGTGAAGTTCATAGATAGAAATAGGCTTGTTGACTGCCACTTTTTTCTCTCTTGACGAAACATATTTTTCGTCATTCCAATCGTATGAGGCAAGTGAACACACCCTCGAGGCAGTATTAGGACGAAGTTCACTATAAAAAGCGAATGGGTCCGATTTATAAACCTCAGATTTATCTTGACCGATAATGAAATATTTATATAAATCACCGTCGTGAAGACCTTCTACCATTAAAGCCCAAATGCCACCATCAAGTTTTTGCATAATATTATGTTTGGTATTCCAACTATTAAAGTCTCCCACCACACTAACACTAATGGCGTTTGGCGCCCAAAGAAGAAAGCGATGTGCATTTTCCTCCTTAATAAAGTGACAGCCAAAGGTATCATAAGCATTAGTTTGCTCGCCTTTGTTAAATAGACTAATTTCATCCTGGTTTATGCTATTAAATTTTTTCATATTAAGCCCTTTTCTTTCCGGAGATTATGTGGTTTTGCAGGTTTAAATGGTAACAAAAATCAAACCAATATCAAAAGCACAAAGTCCTATCTTAAATACCTATAAGATTATGCACGTCCAATTCCTACAGTTAAGAACACTAATTAATACATATGATTTCATCTGGCTATTATGCATAAAAATGTAAATGAGCATAAATCTTTCTGAAAATCTTGTCGAATTGTAGTTATTAACTATATTTATTACCTTATTATAGCACACATTAATGACTAATTACAAGGCTAAAGACAAATTTGCTAAAAAAAATAATGTGGTTTTTTGATTTTGTTGATTTTAACTAAAAGTATTCAATGAATTGGAATAGAATAATTACTATTTTATGGCAATAATTCCGGATTGCAGAACGCACATTATAAAATAAAAAAATAAAGTCTGCCAAAAATGGTAGACTTTAGATTAATAGTTTTTTTAATATTGTACAGGAATGGCAATATTATTTATTTTAAGTGCTTGCTCAAAGACAACGAAAAAATCATTGATATCTTGTTCATCAATGGCACCGAGGCTACACAAGCGGAAAGTATCAGTACTTGCAATTTTACCAGGGTAGATGGTAAAACCATGTTCATAGCAGTAGTCGTGAATTTTTGTAAAATCCCAATTAGGGTCATTTGGATATTTAATTGCAACAACTAACCCTGCTTGCCATTCTCTTTTAATAACATCGGCAAAACCTAGACGGTCAAGGTTAGCGTGAATACATTCAAAAGTGCGACGATGTCTATTCCACTTTTCGGTTTCACCTTCTTGAAAATATTCTTTTAGGGCTTGCCCCGCAGCGTAAATGCACTGAACTGGTGGGGTAAAGTGCATTTCACCTGTTTTTTCCAAAAAGTCATATTGCATATAGAGATTGCAGTAATATGAGCGGGTTGGATAATTTTTTGATTGTTTGATAAGATTAGTATTACCTACTATAAAAGAAAGCCCCGTCATAGCCATAATGCCTTTTTGTGCAGATGCCATGCAAAAATCGATATTTTCTTTTTCTATATCAATTGGTATCATTGCATAAGTCGAGGTGGTATCAACAACGAACGCCGCATTATAATTATGTGCAAGCTTTCCTATTTTACCTATAGGGTTTAAAAGTCCTGTTCCTGTTTCGTTGTGAGTTGTGTAAACTAGAGCGATATCGGGATTACTTTTTAATGTTTCTTCAATTAAATCTAAATCGGGCAATTCGTCAAACGAAAAGCGTAAGTTAATATGTGCAAGACGATAATACTCGCAAACTTCTACTGCTCTTGAACTATAAGCGCCATTGTTTATGATGAGTATTTTTTTTTCTTCAGGCAATAAGGAGTTAATGCAGATGTCTATTCCAATAGTACCTGAACCGCAAAACAAGACTGAGGTATATTTTTGTGGGTCGCCATGCACGATTTTTACAAGGTCTTTTCTCATTTGGCGCATAATATCACCAAATTCTTTTTCTCGAGGACAGATGTCGGGCATTACTTGTGCTAGCTTGACAGTGTCAGTAGTTGTAGCAGGTCCCGGATTTAAAAGGACGTTTCTTTTAATATTCATATTTTTGTCGAGCAAAACCGCATAATAAGCAGCTTTTTTGCTCATTCACCGCCTTAAAATTAATTTTAATAAATCACGTCAAACGTTTTTGTCGTCTTAATTAAATGACGCCATAAATTGTTCTTTTAATTCCCTACTGGTTTCGGTAGGTCTACCTAGGTTTGGCATACATTCCGAACGTATGTCTGCATAAATTCCACTAAATTCGGGATTAGCAATAAACTTTGATAAACTCAGTTCAAAATCTTCTTTATTTTCAGAAACAAATAAGTTTTTGCTATAAACTAATTGCATCATTTGTAATGGACTAAACGATGTTGCAGGCAAAGGTTGGCTACCGGTCGACTCATAAGTTTCGTTTGATAAGACGATATGACAAAGATTATCAGGCTTTTGAGCTGATAGTACAGGAAGAATGGAAGGGCGCATGAAAAAAGCACCATCACCCTCTACAACAATAATCTTTTTTTATGTATTTGCAAGTGCAAGACCTAATCCAATAGAAGAAGCACAGCCCATGCTACCCACCATGTAAAAATTCTGAGAGTCATTGTTTATAGCATAAAGTTCACGGCTTGTAAAGCCCGTTGTTGTTACAATAGCAGTGTTTTCATCACGAACGTTTGCTAATATTTGCAAAAGTTCAAATCGCAACATGCTTGAGTTAGTAGTTTGTTTTTTTGTAAGTTCAACCTTTTGAAAGATGTCTTTTTTAGCTAAAAGACAAAACATTTTATGCTCTTCTTCAATGTATTTTGTGGCTTTAACAACTTGTGCTAACGCTTCTTTTGTATCAGATGAGATGATTTCATATTTTATATTCATGTCTTCCAAAAGCTTTTCTGTTATTTTCCCCATAAGCTGATGTTGTGGCTCGTCAGGACTGCTGCCACGGTAGCCAATTATCATTAAACATTGCAAGTTGTAAATGGCATTAAGTGAGGTTAATGGTGACATAGCGTTGCTAAGCCCTGAGTTTTGCATAAATACGACACTTTTTTTATTTGCCAGTGTCATTCCTGCACTAATAGCAACTGCCTCGCCTTCGTTTGCAACGGGCATATAGATGTTGTTGTTTACTGCATAGTTTATTGGATATTTTAAAAAAGAACAAGGAACGCATAGGACTTTTTCATAGCCTGTTTTTATTAGTTCTTCCATGAATAGTGTGGTGTTAATCATTATTATTTCTCCTTATGAAACAATTTAGATAGTAATGTATGGTAGATATATTATTATAATTCGCTAGCACGTTCAAAGTCTGTAACTGCATTGACGTCTATCCAGTCTTGTGAGGAAACAAAAACTACCCCAATATCAACGCCTTTTTCTAGCATTTTATCAAGAAGTGTATCCATTCTGATTTTCTTGTTGTTTGTAGCAATAACTTCGCAAAGGAGTTCAGTCATGATTTTAGCGGCATTGTCTTTAACAAACGTGATACCGAGTGCGCTACCGCACAATTTGAAATTGTCACCTTCGTGTGAGCTTGAGGAAAATTTTGTTGCGCTAACTGTTTTATCAAAAACCTCGTCTGTAGAAATTTTTGAAAAAACAAATTCGTTATAGTTATCACAATGGTAATCACGGTCGACT
>JAVWHI010000049.1:0-9226 GCA_036640155.1 Oscillospiraceae bacterium
CTTGAACCTGCATGTCGGTAAAGACATATGAACCTGAATCATACGCGTCTGCCAGTTCCGCCATACCCGCATAAATAATATCATTTTCTAACGTTTACAATTGCCAATTAGTTAAATAGTCTGCTTTAAAAAACTTATTTTATTATTAATGTTAATCACTTGTTTTTGGAATATGCAGTGGGTCAAAACCACAGTGACTAAGAAACTCACGTGCTATAAGCGTTGCGCCTACTTGATTCGGGTGAACACGATCCCACGCAATAAATGACGAGTGTCTAAACTTAAAATACTCGTCAAACATTTTTTGCAAGTCAATAAATTCACAACGAAATTCATCGGCTAACTTTTTTGCAATGTTACCATAGACGTCCATTCTTGCACGCATTAAGTCGGAAGATATCGGCTCCATATAGTATGGCGAAAGAATAAAAACCGCTTTTGCAACACCAATCGACGACATAATCATTGCTCTTAAATTACTTTCATATTCTTGTGGCATAACCGCATCGTCTAAAATAGCAGGCGAATCAAATTGACGCCAAACATCATTTATACCAATGCAAATACTGATGTAATCTGGCTTTAAGTCTAAAACGTCTCTCTTAAATCGCAACAACAAATCCTTGCTTGTGTTACCACTTATTCCTGAATTAGTCACTCTTACTGCGACTTCAGGATAGTATGCCGAAAGCATATTATCAATAATACGGACATAACTTTTCCTAGATTATCAAAAAGTTTTTCACCAACAGGGCAAGCACTTCTTGCATCTGTAACAGAATCTCCAGCGAAAATAATTCTGTCCATATTACTGAAAATCATAAATGTTTTGTGCTATAGCTCAATTAATTTACTGGGTGAGCTTGTTTGGTTTATAGTGTGATTTCTTCAGTGACTTCTTGTGTAGCCTCTTCGTCATGTTCGTCACTTACCGTAGTGTTTTCTTCTGGTAGTTCAGGATATTTTGCACCAAAAAATGATCCTAATACGATAATTACTCCGCCAAAACCTAAGCCACTTACCAATGTTTTTAGTGGTTCTACAAAGCCTACTACAATGCCTGGTATGTCTAGTTTAGCACCCGGTGTTGCGGATTTTAAATATTCAAGAACACTAAAATAAAAAAGACCTTCGTTAATTAAAACTATAACTACTGACAACACGATAATACATGTACCTAGGATAAATGCTGATTTTTTAAGTGATTTTTTTTTCATAAGATACCTCTTTTATTATATTTGAAAAAGCGTGGGTTTACTTAGTAAACTGTTTTTATTATAGCATTTATTATGAAAATAAGCAATAGTTAAATTGTAACTTCAAATCCAATTGTCTTCATAACAAACAAATTAAGACACGCTTTTCTATAATAGAATTGCATTTTTCACAAATTACCGGGAAAACTTTAAAATGAATAACAAATATGTGGAGGTTTTTTACATGGCAAAAATTATAGGTAGTTCAATGAAAAATATACCATGGCAAAACAAACCGGACGGGTGCAAAGATCCGGTATGGCGTTATTTTAACAACCCTATTATTAAAAGAGACGAAACTTTTTACTCTAATAGTATTTTTAATAGTGCTGTGTGCGAATTTGAGGGTAAATTTGTAGGAGTGTTTCGATGTGACAGCCGGTCTCGTTCAATGGATATCTTTTTAGGAAGAAGTGAAAACGGTTACGATTGGAAAATCGAAAACACTCCTTTAAAATTTCGTTGCGAGGAAAAAGGCATTTCAAAAGTCGAATACCGTTATGACCCACGTTTGGTTAAATTTGATGACCGCTATTTTATTACGTGGTGCAATGGATACCATGGACCTACAATTGGTGTCGGATATACCACCGATTTTAAAACCTTTATACAATGTGAAAATGCCTTTTTACCGTACAATCGCAACGCAGTTTTATTTCCTGAAAAAATCGATGGAATGTACGCTATGCTAAGCCGACCTAGTGACACCGGGCATACACCTTTTGGCGATATTTTCTATAGTCTTTCACCCGATATGACTTTTTGGGGGAAACACCGTTTTGTTATGGGCGCACAAAGTGGCAACGAATCAGCGTGGCAATCAACAAAAATTGGCCCCGGTCCATCTCCTATAAAAACTGACGAGGGTTGGCTTTTGTTTTATCATGGTGTACTAAAAAGCTGTAACGGTTTTGTTTATAGTTTTGGTGCCGCTTTGCTTGACTTAAAACAACCGTGGATGGTAAAATACCGCACAAAACCGTACCTGCTATCGCCGCAAACGCTTTATGAATGTGTTGGTGATGTGCCTAATGTGACGTTTCCGTGTGCAGCGTTGTGCGATGCCGACACAGGTAGAATTGCTATATATTATGGTTGTGCCGATACTGTCACCGGGCTTGCGTTTACGACAGTCGACGAAGTTATTAACTATATGAAACAAAACAGCTTGTAATTTTAATGGAGGTTTTTAAATTTGAATTATTTTACTAAAGAAAGAATTAATAGAATCTGTGATGACTTAAAACGTCTTATTAATATAAACCAAACCCCTATTACACATTGGAGTATAAAAAAAGGTGGGTTTATTAACCCGGGTGACGCCGATTTAGACAAAACAAAGTGGGAAGAATTTTCATGTGCAGATGATGTTTTACAAGCTCAAGACTCGCACTATTGGCTTAAAACGATTGTTACAATTCCTAAAAACTTCGATAAGAAAACAATATGGCTTAAAATAGGTACACAAATTGATTTTTGGGATGCTGTAAACCCACAATTTCTTCTTTTTATTAATGGTGAGCCGGCACAAGGTTTTGATACCAATCACCGCACGTGTATAGTTTGTGAAAATGCAGTTGCCTCACAGCAAATAACACTAGAGCTTCAAGCATACACCGGTACTAATAGCGACCAAACAAGTTGTGATACGTCAAGACTTAATCTTTATTCCTCGATTTTTGAACAAGACGAGGAGATAAACTCCCTTTATTATGACCTCGTAGTTCCACTAAATGTGCTAAATCAACTTGATACTGGGAGTTTAGACTACATTAATATTGTAAAGATACTAAACAAGGCTATAAATATACTGGATTTAAGAGAGCCATATTCGCCTGAATTTTACACGTCCGTAAACGATTGTAGACTTTTTTTGCAAAAAGAAATGTATGAAAACACACAAACTAAAAACGAGGTCACCGCCTCGTGCGTTGGACACACTCACATTGACATTGCGTGGTGGTGGACTGTTGCTCAAACACGTCAAAAAGTATGTCGCTCTTTTGCAACAGTGCTAAAACTTATGGAGCAATATCCCGATTACAAGTTTATGTCAAGCCAACCTCAGCTATATAAATTTGTTAAAGAACGTCACCCAAAAATGTTTGAAGAAATTAAAAAAAGAGTGAGTGAAGGACGTTGGGAAGTTGAGGGCGGAATGTGGGTTGAGGCAGACTGCAATGTCACTTCAGGGGAAAGTTTAATACGTCAGTTTTTACATGGGAAAAAATTTTTCAAAGATGAATTTCACAAAGATAATGTTATACTTTGGTTGCCGGACGTTTTTGGGTATAGTGCTGCCTTACCACAAATAATGAAAAAATGTGGTATAAAATACTTTATGACAACTAAAATTGCATGGAATCAGTTTAATAAATTTCCGTTTGACACCTTTTGGTGGAGAGGAATTGACTCCACAGAAATTTTCACACACCTTATAACTACGCAAGATGAAAACCAATCGCCCGAGAGTTTTGCCACTACTTATAATGGTAAGCTCACACCAGTTTGCGTTATGAAAGCGTGGGAAAGATATCAGCAAAAAGACATTAATAAAAACGTCTTAATCTCGTATGGCTATGGCGACGGTGGTGGCGGTCCGACAAGAGAAATGCTTGAGTGTGCAAAGAGAATGGACGGTGTGATACCTGTTACACCACGTGTAAAACTAACAACAGCACGAGAATATTTTGATAAGATATATAGTGACTTGCAAGAAAATAAAGACGTACCACGCTGGGTAGGGGAGCTTTATTTAGAGTACCATCGTGGGACGTACACGTCAATGGCACGCAATAAAAAGTCGAATCGGCAATGTGAATTTTTATGGCAAGACGCCGAGTTTTTCTGCGTTTTAGCGTGGCTTTTTGGAAAAAAATACCCTCACGAAAAAATATATGATAGTTGGGAAACGATTTTATTAAATCAGTTTCACGACATCTTGCCCGGCAGTTCTATAAAGGAAGTTTACGAGGTCACTAAAATTGAATACGAACAGCTTTATAAAAGCGGTCAAAAGTTAATCGGTGATACGGTGGCTTCTTTAGCAAAAAACATTAAAGGGGAAAAAGGGGATATCGTTGTTTTTAATACGCTGTCGTTTGAAAAAGATGAAATTGTAGAAGTTGATGAGCTTTTATGTTGTTCGTTGAAAGGTGAAGGCGATAGTGCTATTTGTGTGCAAAAAAGCTATGACGGGAAGTCTTTATTTGTAGCAAAAAACCTACCGCCAAAAGGCTATAGCGTTTTTAGAGGGGCGGCGGAAGTTATTCCAGAACCTGCTTGTGTAAGCGTTTTTCAAAACACAATCACCACCAAATTTTATATTATAACATTAGACGAAAACATGCGTTTTACTTCGATTTACGACCGTGAAAACGACCGTGAAGTACTAAAAGATGGCAGTTTAGGAAACGTACTTCGTGTATATGAAGATAAACCGATTTATTATGACAATTGGGATATAGACATTTTTTATAAGCAAAAAAGCTGGGAAATTGATAATGTAAGTGAGTATAAGTGGTTAGAAATTGGGCCTGTTAGGTCGACACTTTTTGTAAAAAGGACGTTTTTAAGTTCTACTATTGAGCAGAAAATCCATTTTTACTCTCATACAAAACGTATCGACTTTGAAACGGTAGTCGATTGGAAACAGTTTAACTTATTACTAAAAGTCGAGTTTGAAGTAGATGTTAATGCAGCACAAGCGACGTATGATATTCAGTTTGGAAACATTAAAAGACCTACTCACCAAAACACTTCCTGGGACGTTGCACGTTTTGAAGTGTGCGCACACAAATGGGCTGATTTATCAGAGGGTAACTTCGGTGTAAGTTTACTAAATGACTGCAAATACGGTTATTCTATAGAAAATTCTAGCTTATCACTAAGTCTTATAAAGTCCGGCACAGTGCCAAACCCCACCACGGATCAAGAAGTCCATTCTTTCACCTACTCGCTTTTCTCGCATACTGGCAATTTTTCTCAAGGAAAAGTGGATAAAGAAAGCTATTCGCTAAATGTAAAACCCTATGCTACAATCTGTAAAGGTGGTAGCACCGATTTAATAAAAGAATCGAGTTTTTTTAGGACTGATTGCGATAATATCATAATAGAAACGATAAAGCAGTCTGAAGACGAGGATGCGATTATCGTAAGAATGTATGAGTGCTACAATATGACTTCAAAAGCAAACTTCTTTTTTCCACAAGCAATAACACGTGTATTTGAGTGCGATATGATGGAAAACAATTTAAAAGAATGTGTATTAAGCACTTCATCGGCTGAATTTACAATTAAGCCTTTTGAAATAAAGACGTTTAAACTTTATAACTAAAGTCTAATAAAAAAAACAAACTACAAAAACTATCTGTAAAAAATTTTTGTAGTTTACTTTTTTTGTGTTTTTTAAGGATAACTATTTAAAAAGCCATTATGCTTTTATTGCCCAACGCAGTTTTGCTGAGTGAGCGCGGCTATTATTAAAGCATTCTTGTGCTGAGGGGCGAATAACATCTTTTGCAATATCGCTGTAAATCCCATCAGAAAAAAACCGCTTAAATGATTTTTTAACGAATCTATCTTCACCGGAATGAAATGTTAAAATTGCGACACGTCCGCCTTTACAAAGCACATCAGGTAACTTTTCTAAAAAGTCAAACAAAGCTTCAAATTCACCATTAACGTCAATTCGCAGTGCTTGAAATGTACGTTGGCAGGACTTTTTTATCAAATCCTTTCTCGTGTTTGCGGGTAAAAACGATAGTGCTTCTTCTATAGTTTCTCGCAGTGCTGTTGTAGTTTCTATAGGTATCTTCCTTTTGATTTTTCCTATAATTGCCCGAGAAATTTCAAGAGCATAAGGCTCGTCTGCATTTTCATCTAGCATTCCCTCAAGTTGAGGCTGTGAAATGTTTTTAAGACGTTCGGCAGCAGAAATGCCTTTGTTAGGATTCATACGCAAGTCAAGTGGACCCTCATATTTATATGTAAAACCTCTTTTTGGATTATCTATTTGCATTGAAGAAAGTCCTAAATCGGCTAAAACAAAGTCGAATTTGCCGACGTCTTTTGAAAGCTTATCAATGTCAGAAAAGTTTAAAAGTTTTACCGTTAGCATATCTTGTGTAAATCCTAAGTTTTCTAGACGTGCTTTTGTTTTTTTAGACTCAATAGGGTCAACGTCAATAGCGTATATATGCCCTTGTGTGCCTAGCCTCTCTAGCATTTTTTGCGTGTGACCGCCATATCCTAATGTCGCATCAAGTCCGACTTGCCCCGGCTTTATCTGCAAAAAGTCAAGTATTTCATTTACACAAATTGAAATGTGCATACCAGCTGGCGTTTTGCCATCTTCTATAATTTTTGCAACAGCTTCTTTGTATTTTTCGGGTTGAAGTTCTTTGTACTTTTCATCGAAATTTTTAGGGTGAGTTCCGGAGTATCTTACACGCCGAACGTGTTTAGGCTGCTGCTCGTTATTATCCACTTTGTTTTTTTCTCCTTTTTTTATATTTCCAGGCATAGCCTGTTTTATCACGCCCGAACGACCACAAAAGCAAAATAAGTTCACGCTGATAAAATTTAAGTTTAGTTTTATAGTTTCACCAAAGGCATAGCCTGTTTTATCACGCCCGAACGACCACAAAAGTAAAATAAGCCCACGCTGATAAAATTTGAGTTTAGTTTTATAGTTTCACCAAAGGCATAGCCTGTTTTATCCCGGCTTTAAATCTTACTTTTTAATAAGTATAACAAAAATCTGTCAAAAAATCAAATAGAATTTTGACAGATTTTACGTGTGCTAAAATTTTAGTTTTATAGTGAGCAGGTGCCGGGTTTAGCCACCGAGCAAAATAAGTGCATACATCGAAACAAAGGAGATACAAAAATAAACTACGACTAGAGTTAAAATTAATCTTGCAGCTACTGAGCCTTTTTTGGTTATACTTTGATAATACTCACTTTGTGTAAGGTTTAAAGCACGTATTTTATTGATTTTTTTATAACAACTTCTCTTATAAAGCTTATTTGCAAAGAGTGACATAACAATTCTGACTGCGATTGCAATAAATGAACACGTCAATTCCAAAACAGCCATTGACTTCATATCAATTGCTAGCGGTGCAGTTCCAAGCGACACACCTATATTGTTAAACATAAGAATTGAACTTGGTATTTTTAATAGAAGAGTGAACAGTAAATAGACTATGCCTAGTGCATACATTTTTCGGTATAAAAAGAATCCGCCTTGAAAAAAGAATGCCGACCAATTCACCACCGAAGTTTTATCTTTTGAAATTTGTTTAAATTTAGGAATGTAATAGTGTGAGGATTTACCAACAAAAATAGCTAAATCCTTTGCAGGAAGTCCATCTATTTCTTCTTGCGCTCCAACGCCGCCAAACGGTGTCGTGAATGGATTATATGGCATTTCAAAATTAGCAAACGGCGGCACATTAGGAAAACTTTGTTTTTCCTTTTCGTCCGTGTTTTGGCTATCGTCTTTTTTGTTGAGCTGATTGCCACACACTTGACAAAATAGTCCATCTACCGGGTTAATTGTGCCACAGCGTGAGCATCTGCAAGGAGCTTTACCATCAATTTTATCTTCATCAATAGTTTTAGCGTTTTCAGGTTGCCAGGACTTACCCTGTGCGTGTAGCTCTACAAATATGCAAGCACCTTTTTTTACAACACAGTCCTTATGATAAGGCGCACCACATTGCGGGCAAACAACAACCTCATTACCGTCATCAAGCGGCTTTTCACATATTGGGCATACCAACCCTTGATACTTATTCATCGTTTATTCCTCACCTAGTTTTTTAATTTGCCACTTCTGATACCATGAGACTGTGGCGTTAAAAAGTATTCTCACTTCATATACTATATGCTTTATGAATGTATTATAACATCAAAGATTCTTGATATCAAATATAATATGTAAATTTTTTTATTTACAAGTCTTAACAATTAGGGTATACTTGAAATGAAGAAAAGTTGGGGGAGGTTTAAAACGGGGTTATGACTAAAAAGAATTTAGCGTTAGCTGTTGTGGGGGCTTTAAAAAAGCTATACCCACAAGCAATCTGTTCACTAGAGTATAACGAAAAAAAGCCATACGAACTTTTAATAGCAACTAGACTTTCAGCACAATGTACTGATGCTAGAGTAAACATTGTTACAAAAGGACTGTTTGAAAAATACACTTCTATTGAGGCCTTTGCTAATGCGCAGCTTAGTGAAGTTCAAGAGCTAATTAAATCTTGCGGACTTTACAAAACTAAAGCAAAAAGTATAATAGAAATGGCAAATCAAATCATGACCGACTTTAATGGTAAACTGCCAGAAAGTCTTGAAGATTTAACGTCGCTATCAGGAATCGGGCGAAAAACCGCCAATTTAATCATGGGCGACATTTACCACAAGCCGGCAGTAATAACTGACACGCACTGTATTAGAATATGTTATAGAATTGGCTTAACAACTACTAATAACCCACTTAAAACAGAAAATGAACTACTTAAAATTCTACCACCGGAAGAGTCGTCAGACTTTTGCCATCGCATTGTTCATTTTGGTAGAGACGTTTGCACAGCAAGAAGTCCAGGGTGCGATAGATGTGTTTTAGTCGGGCTTTGTTTAAAAAAGCAGTATAAATAGTGTTTACCATGAGTGTTAAGCAGTAAAAAAAAAAATGCCGGAAATATTCCGGCATTTCTTTTTATTTATACACGGTGGAGTAAGTCAGTGTAGTTTGGCATAGGCCAATATTTACTGCTAACTAAAACTTCAATTTCATCTACTTGTTTTCGCAATTCGTCCATTTTGTGTTTAATAACATCACGACTGTTACAAGCTTGCTCATACGAGTCTTTAATTAGCACTAAAGAATCACATGCGGCACTAAGGTCATCACAACTAGCAAAAATCTTACTAATTAGTGCAGAGAGCTTTTTAATTAGTTC
>JAVWHI010000050.1:0-246 GCA_036640155.1 Oscillospiraceae bacterium
ATCACCTACAACACACAGGTTTTCATTTTTTCTTGCTAAAAGGCTTACTAATTGATACTGTGTATGATTTGTATCTTGATATTCATCCACCAAAATGTACTTATAAAGATTTTGATAATGTTCTAAAACATCTCCATTTTCTAAAAACAGCTGTACAGTAAGGACGATAATATCATCAAAGTCAACAGCGTTTGCTGACTTTAATTTACGCTGATAAAGAGTGTAAATGTTAGCAATTGTTTTAAG
>JAVWHI010000050.1:256-9110 GCA_036640155.1 Oscillospiraceae bacterium
CCTAAAGTCTGAACCATTTTGCTCAGAAAAAAGTTCAGGTGTAAGCATGGAATCTTTTGCACGGCTTATTTCTCCTAAAACTTGTTTTGGAATAAACATTTTATCGCTTATTGCTAAGTCGGTCATACAATCTTTTATTACACGCACACTGTCATCTGTGTCATAAATAGTAAAGTTATTTTGATATCCTAAGGCTTCTATTTCACGTCGTAAAATTTTAACGCAAATTGAATGGAATGTTCCAGCGTTAATTTTTGTTGCGGTTTCACCTAGAAGTGAGGATAAGCGTTCTTTTAATTCATTTGCCGCTTTATTAGTAAAAGTTATAGCAAGCAAATTCCAAGGGTTTGGTGGATAACATGAAATTAAATTAGAAAGCTTTTCTTCGTCGCAATTTTTTCCATCAAGATAATCTTGTAAAAATGTCACGTCATCGCTTTTAATATCATTGTTATTGACATTTTTATATGCGTCTCCATAATTAAGTATATAAGCTATACGATTAACAAGTACAGTCGTTTTTCCACTTCCTGCTCCTGCTAAAATTAACAAAGGTCCTTCAATGTTAAAAACAGCCTGCCTTTGCATATCGTTCATTCTTCCAAACTTTTTTTCTAACACCAATTTTTTCAACGAATTAAACTCGTTTTTTAAATCTTGCATTATTATACCGCCATTTCTTTATATTTCACCATCGAAATTTCGTAAAAAATTTCATTACTACTATTATAGCACATTTTGACGTGATATGAAATAGGCAATGTCTTATTTTTCATGAAATACTAACATAAAAAGTGATATTGAATGCGTGATTTAACTTAAAAATCGAAAATATCAACTGTAGTTGCAAAAAAAAACAAATAATGATATACTTTTTAAGATGGAATATCATTATATAAATCAATATATTTTTAGGAGCGTTATTTGTGAATAAGTGTAATTTAATTAATAAGATAACATCAAAAGAGCTAGATAGCACATTTGAAACTTTATATGGCAGCCAAAATATAAAAAGGCAAAAAAATAGATATATTGAAGCGATAAATGGGTTTTGTGATTATTTTAATGACAGTGATGATTTGTTTATATTTTCGGCGCCCGGAAGAACTGAAATAGGTGGCAATCATACTGACCATAATATGGGAAAAGTTTTAGCAGCAAGCATTTCTGTTGATATAATAGCAGTCGTTTCATTTAATAAAAGCGAAATTATACGCCTTAAATCGGTTGGATATGAAGAAGACACTTTAAACATTAATAAGACTGATAAAAACAAGTCAGAAGAAGGAAAATCCGTGTCTTTAATTCGAGGTATACTAGCTGGATTAAAAAAAAGAGGTTACAAATTTGGCGGTTTTAATGCATACACAACATCTGATGTTTTAAGTGGAAGTGGGCTATCATCTTCTGCGGCTTTTGAAATTTTAGTATCCACAATATTAAATTGTAAATACAATGATGGTATTATTACACCGGTTGAAATTGCTAAAATCTCACAATATGCAGAGTTTGAGTATTTTGCAAAACCTTGCGGTTTAATGGACCAAATGGCGTCATCTGTAGGAGGAATCGTTTCAATTGACTTTAAAGATGAATCAAACCCAGTGATAGAAAAAGTAGATTTTGATATAAATAAAGCCGGATATTCACTATGTATAGTTGATACTAATAGCAGTCATGCTGATTTGACGGACGAATATTCGTTAATACCATCTCAAATGAAAATGATAGCTTCATATTTTGGAAAGCCGAATTTAAGGCAAATTGAAAAGCAAATGGTAATTGATAATATAAAAACATTACGAAATCAATTTGGTGATCGTGCAGTTTTAAGAGCGTTACACTATTTCAATGAAAATGAAAGAGTCGATAATGAAGTGATTGCACTTAAAAATAATGATTTTGAAAGTTTTAAAAAGCTCATTATTAAGTCCGGTGATTCATCTTATAAATACCTTCAAAACATTTATAGTAATAAACAAGGCGAGAATCAAGGGCTATCATTAGCACTTTACATTGCACAAAATGAACTTGAAAATGTTGGTGCGTATCGTGTACACGGTGGTGGATTTGCAGGCACAACTCAAAATTTTGTACCATCTTTAAAAGTTGACACTTTTAAAGAAAAAATCGAAAGTGCTTTTTGTAAAAACAGCTGTCACATAATAAATATTAGGTCAGTCGGAGGAGTTCAAGTAACATTTTAAAAAAAATATTCCACCCCAGGTGAGCCTGGTTTTCCCCCGTCATAATCATATAAAAAAGGCAAATAAACTCACGCTAAAGTAATTTTTCGTTTTAATATTTTAGTATAAAAAAACCACAGAAACTAATTTTAGTTTCTGTGGTTTTGTTTTTGTAAATTTTATTTGAAAACAATGTTTTTAGGTTTAAATTTCTTTATTGCTGCATCATTAGTTTTTACATCTAGTGCTGTAACAAATTCTTCTAGCATTTTTTCATAATCTTCGCCTTTTAAATCATAAAGTAATCCATCACGCATTCCATCAAATTGGGTTTTGTCTTTAGTAACATCATATCTGTAAATAACATAATAACCCTGCTCATCTGAAATTAATGTAGCTTGATCAACTTTAGCCTCAAAAATTGAAGTTTTTATTTTTTCTGGAATTTGTGTATCGTTTTTACCAATTAAAGTTTTTGTATCTTTGTCATCTTTAATTGTTTTCATATGTTCGTCATCTGTGTCTTTATGTTCTGTTTTTTCGATGTAATGAGTGTAATAATCTTTAACAACATTAAACTTATGTCCATCATTTATATTCTTTACATATTCTTCAGCTTTTGTTTTTAGCACTTCATTGTTAGCTTTATCTGCGTCAGTTATTTTATCGCCTGTTTTAATAGGAATAGAAAAAACGTTAATACTAGCATAGTTTTCTTTAAAATGAATTAAAAGGTCATCATCGCTAATTGCCTTAGTTCCATCTTTACCAAAAATGCTTTTAAATATTAGTTCGTTTTTGCGTTGACTTTCAACAATCTTTTGATAAGAAGCTTTTGAAACGCCGTTTTTCTCATACATTTTGCCTGCTTTTTCCCAAGCACTCTTAACGTTAGTATTAATAACATTTATATCTTTATCGATAAATTCAAGGTTTAATTCTTTAAACTTACTATTAATTGCTAAGTAGTTTTTTGAATACTTTGTAGCCTCTTCTTTGATGTAATCACTAGCGGATTTGCCATCAAGTGTTTGCTTAAACATATCTTTTTCTTCTTTGTTGTAGTCTTTATGTTGACTGGCAGTTGTATATGCGGAAAGTGTGTAACCAATGTAAACACCCGAAGTAACTTCGAAATCTCCTGCTTGAAAAGCCCATTTTGGATTGGAACATGCTGTAAAGCTAGCGGCAATTACCGCAACTAAAGACATTGCAGTAATCTTTTTAAAATTATTCATTTATTCCCTGCCCTTTCTATTTCTATAATACCAGTTTTGCAAATAAAACTTTAATAACTAATTAAAACAGCGACATAAAAAGTTAAATAACGCTGTCTAAAAAAATCAAGTAACTCTATTATACATATTCTTTTGTGAAATGTCTAGTATTTCATAAAAAATTAATCAATAAAAGACTATCTGATTTTATCTACAATGTTTTTGGTATCACGAGCTATTAATAGTTCTTCATTTGTAGGAACAATCCACACTTTAACTTTAGAGTATGGCATTGATATTTCTGTTTCTTTGCCATTACAGATAATGTTTTTATCATTATCAAGTTCTATTCCCAAAAATCTCATATGGTCGCAAACATCTTCTCTTAATGAAGATGAGTTTTCACCAATACCGCCGGTAAATACTAAAGCATCAAGTCCGCCCATTGCAGCAGCATAAGAACCGATATACTTTTTAATCTGGTAACGCTGCATATCACCTGCAAGTTTTGCACGTTTGTTACCTTCTGCGGCAGCTTTACGCAAGTCCCTATCATCGCTTGTAATTCCTGATATGCCTAAAACTCCGGATTTTTTATTCAAAATCAAATTCATTTCGCCAGGAGTTAAATTTTCTTTTTCCATTACATAAAGGATTAACGATGCATCAACGCAACCTGAACGAGTACCCATAAGCAGTCCATCAAGTGGAGTAAATCCCATTGAAGTATCGACACAAACACCATTATTTATAGCAGCTATAGATGAGCCATTACCTAAATGACAAGTGATAATTTTCAAATCTTTTATATCCTTGTCCATAAGTTTAGCAAGTCTAGCGCTAACAAATCTATGTGAAGTACCATGGAATCCATATCTTCTAACATTGTACTTTTCATAATATTCATAAGGAGTACCAAACATATAAGCTTTTTTAGGCATAGTTTGGTGAAAAGCAGTATCAAAAACAACAACTTGAGGTACTGTTTTATCAAATACTTTTTGACAAGCTCTTATTGCTTGAACGTGAGCCGGGTTGTGTAGTGGTGCTAAATCAGAAATTTCTTCAATTTTTTCTACAACTTCATCTGTTACTAGTACAGATTCAGAAAAATGCTCAGCACCCTGTACTATTCTATGCCCTACAGCAGCAATTTCGTTTAAATTTTTAATAACAGCAGTATCTCCTGTTGTTAAAACTTCGACTAACTTTTTAAAGGCATCTGTATGATCATTAAATACAGTGTCCTGTGTATAAACATTTCCATCTGCGGTTTTGTGTATAATAGTTCCTCCATCGCCGATTCTCTCACAATTTCCTTTAGCAATAACAAGTTCGGTTTCCATATCAATTAATTGATATTTTAATGACGAACTGCCTGCGTTGATAACAAGAATTTTCATTCAAACTTCCCTTTCAATTTAAAAAAACTTTAGATAATCGCACCTGCAATTAACAATACTATCTTATATATTATTACAAATTTAAGTAAATTTCAAGTCAAATCACCAAAATAATTTATTTTAAGCTAATTATTATTAAGAAATCTTAAATAATCAGTGCAAATAAAGCTTGCCTGTAGTATAATATTAAAAGGAAAAATTAATTCAGCGTGACTTTACTAACCTTTTATATAATTATGGCGTGAAAAATTATGCTTGCTTGTAGTATAATATTAAAAGGAAAAATTAATTTAGCGTGACTTTACTAGGCTTTTTATATAATTATTGCGTGAAAAAACAGGCTTTGCTTGTAAACGTGGAGGAAAAAATGAAGATTGCTGGAATCATAGCGGAATATAACCCATTTCATAATGGCCATCTATATCAAATAGAAAAAACCAGACTTACCGGTGCAACACATATTGTAGCAGTTATAAGTCCTGATTTTGTTCAGCGTGGTGACATCGCATGTTTTGATAAGTACTCTCGTGCAGAAGTCGCCTTAGAAAACGGTGCCGATTTAGTTGTAGAATTACCAGTTCAATTTGCACTTGCATCTGCTAATATTTTTGCAAAAAAAGGTGTTGAAATCCTATCGCAACTTGGTGTTTCTATGATTAGTTTTGGCAGTGAAAGTGGAGATATAGATAAACTAAAAAATATCGCTAATATGTGTGATAGCATTAAAAATAATTCTTTTTTCCAACAAGAGCTAAAAAAGGGCGTTTCTTACCCAAAAGCTCAGACAAATACAATCGCAAAACTTTATTCACAAGCGGACGCAGATATATTAACTAGTCCAAATAACCTCTTAGCTACCGAATATATACGTGCAATAAACGAGATTTGCCCTGAAGTAGTACCGATTACTATACCTCGTATAGATTCTACACATGACACTCACATGCGTTCAAATTCGGTTTCTAGTGCTACTTATTTAAGAGACAACTTAAATAGGAAAACGTTAAAAAAATACGTACCAAAGTCGGCTTATAATATTTTTTCACATCAACTCCTGCTAAATAAAACGCCATCGAATAAAAATACTTTAGATTTAATAATTCTTTATAAACTGCGTACTATGACAAAAACCGATTTAATACTTCTTCCGGACGTTAGTGAAGGGCTTGAAAACCGAATTTATGAAGCTATTAAATCAGCTAGAACTCTAGACGAATTTTACTCATTAGTCAAAACAAAAAGGTATACTCTATCTAGAATTAGACGTATTGCTTTTTGCGCACTAATAGGCATTAAAAAATGTCATCTGCAACAAGATGTACAATATGTTCGTGTTTTAGCGGCAAACAAAAAAGGTTTGGAAATATTAAAAGAAGCAAAAAATACCGCAACTGTTCCAATACTATCAAAGTTTTCTACAATTGCTAAAATAAAAAATTCAAACGCTTATTTAACTGTCAAGGCATCTGATATTTTCTCGCTTGCACTAAAAAGTCCACAAAAATGCAGTCTAGATTATACACATAAATGCACTATTAAAAAATAATTACAATTTGTTGTTACATCATCTTTTTATTTTGTTTAAACTATCTAAACCCATATCTTAAAACATGTATAATACAAAATAAACAAAATTTGTTCAAACTATATTTACATTTTTTATTACTATAAAGGTTGACAACTCCCTTAAAGAGTGGTAAATTAATATTAGCACTCAACGGCATAGAGTGCTAAGTTAGAAAAGTAAAAATATCATTTGCTAATAAAAGCAATGAGGTGGTGAAAGTAATGGATGAAAGAAAATGCAAAATATTGCAAGCTGTTATAGATGAATACATTAAAACTGGAGAGCCGGTCGGTTCAAATTCACTTATAAAGCAGCTTAATATGCCTGTTTCATCTGCTACTGTAAGAAATGATATGGTTTTACTTGAAAAGCTAGGCTATCTAGAGCAGCCACACACTTCAGCTGGGCGTGTTCCGACTCATTTAGGTTATCGGTATTATATAAACAATCTTATGACGCCGAAACAGCTTACAACCAAAGAAAAAACTCTCATTGATACACTGCTTTTACAAAATGATATAACTGCGGATTCAGTTGTTGAAAACGCCGTAAATGTTCTTGCTGATTTAACAAAAATGACAGTTA
Source organism: Oscillospiraceae bacterium (assembly GCA_036640155.1). Classification (GTDB taxonomy): domain Bacteria; phylum Bacillota; class Clostridia; order Oscillospirales; family Ruminococcaceae; genus JAVWHI01. The sequence goes on from JAVWHI010000050.1 coordinate 7,215, forward strand.
TAACTTCAAGTAAAATTCCGATTTTTTCAATGATTACACGAGTAGAAGTTATCCCTGCTGGCAGAAGATTATATGCGCTTTTAATAATAACTTCAACTGGTACTATCAAAAACAAGATTTGCAGATTAGAATTTGATTTAACTTATGAGCAGCTTAATTTCTTTGAAAAATTCATAAACGACACTCTAACAGGGGTCAACATTGATAGCTTAAATCCGGCAATGCTACAAAATATTGCAGTTGCGTTAGGTAGCTATATGATATCGCTATCCCCTCTTCTTCATGAAGTATATAAGCTTACAGAGGAAATAAACAAGACAACAATCAACTTCACCGGCGAGCAGAATTTATTATCGCAAAAAAGTTTTCATGCAAATGAAGTTGTTGATTTATTAAATCATAAAAACGAACTTGAAGGGTTACTTTCCACTGCACTTGACGGAATCTCGATTGTTTTTGGCAATGAAAATGATAGCTTTGCAATTTCCAATTCGAGTATGATAATGTCACCTTATAGTATAGGCAGTCAAAAAGGCGGCTCGTTTGGACTAATTGGCCCTGCTAGAATTGACTATGCAAAAGTGATCCCTTATGTTGAATATTTTTCAAAAAGTGTGACTAAAATTCTTTCAGGTATTGTTTTAAAAAATGATGATGATAATGATTGCAAGTCATAATTATATTAGCAAATTAATTAATAAAAAGGAAAGTAGGTCATAGGATTGAGCAAAAAAGAAAGTACACAAGAAAAAAATGAAGAACAAGAAATAAAATCTACTTCAGATTCTGCAAAACAAACGGAGACTACAAACGAGCCTAAAACACAAAAACCACCAAAAAGTAAAGAGACGAAAATTAGTGAGGTTGAAAAAATCATTTTAGAAAAAAACGATTTAAACGATAAGCTTTTACGTCAAATAGCGGAATTTGATAATTACAAAAAACGTACTGCAAAAGAAAAAGATGAAATTTTGCTTTATTCTAAAGTATTATGCGTTAAACAACTATTAGATGTCGTTGATAATTTTGAACGTGCATTGCAAGTAGAATCTACCGATGCTGAATTTAAAAAAGGCGTTGAAATGATTTTCACACAGCTTTCACAGTCATTAAAAGAAATTGGTGTTGAGGAAATTGAAGCTATGAATATGCCATTTGACCCTCAATTTCACAACGCAGTCAATCAAATAGAAGACGAAAATTTTGCTGCTAACACTGTTTGTCAAGTGTTCCAAAAAGGTTATAAAATCGGTGATAAAGTTGTTCGTCACGCAGTAGTAATTGTAGCAAATCCATAACATTAACATATATAATTAATTAAATTTTTAGGAGGACTATTAACATGGGAAAAATAATTGGTATTGACTTAGGTACAACAAATTCATGCGTAGCTGTAATGGAAGGTGGAGAATCTGTTGTTATTGCAAATGCAGAAGGTGCTAGAACAACTCCATCAGTTGTTGCATTTTCAAAAACAGGTGAAAGATTAGTAGGTCAAGTTGCAAAACGTCAATCTATAACTAATCCTGACAGAACAGTAAGTTCTATAAAACGTCACATGGGAACAGATTTTAAGACAATCATTGATGGCAAAAACTACACACCACAAGAAATTTCCGCTATGATTTTAGGCAAACTAAAATCCGAAGCTGAAGCTTATTTGGGTGAAAAAGTTACAGAGGCTGTAATTACAGTACCTGCTTATTTTAATGATGCACAACGTCAAGCTACCAAAGATGCTGGCGTTATAGCTGGACTTGAAGTAAAACGTATCATAAACGAGCCTACAGCTGCTGCACTAGCTTATGGCGTTGACAAAGAACAAGACCAAAAAATAATGGTTTACGACTTAGGCGGCGGAACATTCGACGTTTCCATTATTGAAATGGGCGATGG
>JAVWHI010000051.1:0-8715 GCA_036640155.1 Oscillospiraceae bacterium
CTTCGGCGTTAGTACAAGGACTTTATAAAGAGGTAAAGTCAGTAGATAAAAATAAAATATTCGGTGTTAGTCCTGCCGGCGGTTTCGTCGGTGATATCCCGGACTCGGACGTTAAAAACTTATCCACAGACCTTCTTAAGTGGTGTAAAAACCCCGGCTATATCGACTATGTTATGCCACAAATTTATTGGGATTATAACCACGCTACAGCACCGTTTAGCGAAGTGTTTAATAAATGGGACAATTTCGTGAGCAGTGAAGATGTCGCTCTTTACCCGGGCTTAGCACCATATAAAATCCCACAACTGATGTCAGAAGAAAGTATTTATAAGCAAATTGCAGATATTAATGCAAGTAAAAAAGCTAAAGGATTTGCTCTGTTTCGATATGAAAATATTTTATCAATGAAGTTTAATTAAAAACGGAAGTTAAAAGGGGAAATAACGTTGGAAAAGAAAAAAAATAATAAAAAAATGTTATATGTTACGCTAATTATACTCGCTGTAGCTTTTTTTACGCTGTTGGGCGTTTTTATTTACAAGGTAGTTTTAGCTAAAAGTCCAAATGCGAACACTCAGCCTAAAAGCAGTGCAGATGCGCCGAATGTACCGGAAGGGTTTTTTCAAACCTCAGCGTACGAATACACTTTTTTAAAAGGAATGCGTGCTATAAAAGTCGAACCAAAAATAGACTTATATAAAGACCCGGCGTTATCTACTGAGCAGGTGCAAGATGAAGTGGATAAACTTTTAAGTGACGTTGTTTCTTTAGGCTTTAATGCAGTTATAGTCGACACTAAATACGATAAATCGGTCATTTTTAAATCGGAAGTGCTAATGTCGAGTGAAGTTGATTTATTAAAAATTATAACCACAAAAGCAAAAGAAAAAGACATTTCAGTCGTTGCAGTTTTTAACATCACAGGGACTTTTGATAAGTCCGAAAAGCCACTAACTAATCACATTGACCCACAAAACAAGCAGAAAATTTTTGATGCGGTGAGTGAACTTACAAATAATTATGAGCTTGACAGTATTCTTTTAGATAGTTACTATACATTAAAATCCCCAGATGTATATAAGTTGTATGTTCAAAGCGGTGCAGCAGACTCGTATGAAAATTGGCTAGTCGACTGTACTAGTGCAATTACGCAACAGGTTTCTAAAGAAATAAAGTCGAGGAAAAACTCTATGCCGGTAGGGCTTTTTGTAGACAGCGTGTGGGCTAATGTAAAAACAAAAGAAGACGGTTTAAAAGCTACTGCTGACTTTGAGGCGTTAACGTCCGGGTTTGCAGATACTAAAGCTATGGCACAATCAAGCTTTATAGATTTTATTAATGTAAAAATTAAAACTTCAATCACCGACCCTAAAGTAGGATTTCAAGAGGCAGTTAAGTGGTGGAGTAACATTTGTGAGCAAGGGGATAAACCTTTTTATGTAACACACTCAGCACAAAACGCTGTTACTAAACTGCCGGGTTGGAATGGTACAGACCAACTAGCAAGACAAGTAGCGGTGTCTTTAGCACAGCCACGTTATTATGGCAGTGCCTTTGAGGGGTACGAGCGTTTGATGCAAGACCCTAGTGGCAGTACTACTAATTTAAAAAAATACTATGCTAACGAATATAAAGAGTCGGATTTATTCACAGGAATAACTATATTGTCGCCTAAAAAAACACAGTATACTACATTTGAAAGCAATGTTGTATTCACAGGTAAATTTGACCCAACACAGGAAGTTAAAATTAATGGAAACATCATAAAACCTATTAGCAACGGAGGATTCAGCGAATGGATTGAGCTTGCTATTGGTAAAAACACTATTAAAATTGAGCATAAAGGTGAGACTATCACCTATATTATAGAAAGACAGGTGGACGTTTTAAAAGAGGTGTCGCCGACTGGAACAATAGATTCTATCGGCACTGCGACACTTAACTTAACAGCAAAAGCATATAAAGGCTCCACCGTTACAGCAAAAATTAATGGAACAACTGTTACTTTAAAAGAAGCAGAAGTAGGAGACGGTGATGACCCAAATTCCGATTATGCTACATTTAAGGGTGCATTTAGTGTTCCTGCTGCTACTACCTCGGTACAAAATTTAGGTGCAATAACATTTTACGGTGCATATAAAGGATACCGTGATAGCATGAAAGGCGCTACTGTTTCTGTTCAAAAGAAAGAGGAAATAACGCCACTTCCGCCACCACAAGAGGCAGTGCGTCAAGCGGTAGCTAAGCAAATTTATACGGACGTGTATGCGTTTAAAGCACCGGACGATTATGCAGAGGGCGAACTTTACCAGATTCCAACCGGAACTACTGATATTATTGTTAGTGAGATGGAAATGACGACGTTTGATAAGAAAAAACAGACGGTTTATAACTTGCGTTCTGGAAAAACGGTTAAAGCAAGTGACGTTGAGGTGATTAACGCACCTTTTGGCGGAAATAACACGATTTCGTCGATGGTTACGAGCGTTGGCGGAGGAAAAACATATATTAAAATCGCACAAACTTGGAAAGCTCCTTTTAGTGTGTGGTTTGATGGGGGATATCCAGCAACTCAAAAAGACCTAGCAAGCGACTTTAAGTTTACTTCTTCAAAGGTTACTATAACTTTTGATTACACGACAGATATAGCACAAATGCAAGGCGATATTGCAGCAAGTCCGATGTTTAGCGGGGTTAGTACAAATAAAATATTTAATGAAGAGCTGCAAATATATCAGTATGTCATGACCCTAACTTTAGATAAGTCCGGCTGTTATTATGGAGTACACGCTTATTACGAGGGCGATACATTAGTGTTTGCGTTTAATAATCCGGCTTCTGCTATTAATTCGGACAAGCCACTTTCTGGTATTAAGATTCTTCTTGACCCGGGACATGGTCAAAATACCGGCTCAGGATATTATGGTGTTATGGAATATGTTCCAAATCTTGAACTAGCAAAAAAAATACAAACACAGCTTATATCTAAAGGCGCAACTGTTATTATGACAAGAACAGATAACTCGACGAATCCTGTACTTCATACAAGACCGTATGTGGGATATAATAATAAAGTCGATTTGCTTATTAGTGTTCATCATAACGCTTATGGTAAGTCACCTTTACCACGTGGTATAGAAACTCACTATAATGCTCCTTTTTCTCAACCGTTAGCACAAGAAATTCAAGCACAAATTAAAGGACACTTCACAGTAGACAGAGGAGTTAAAAACCAAAGTAATTTTGCCATTGCACGAAGTAAACAATTCCCGTCAGTACTTGTTGAAAATGGGTTTATGTCTAATAAAGACGAACTTATGCAGCTTATTATGAATCAAGAACATCAGCAAAAACTTGCCGAGTCAACAGTTCAGGGAATAATTAATTTTTATAAGAAATATTAAGTGCTACTTTATTTTGTGTAGAATGTGTGTAACAGGCATTAAACTAGTGTTAAATAGTATTTATATTCGTGAAATTCAAGAATTTTTTTATTTATTTCAATCTGTAAACATTAACTATTTATAGTTTATTAACTAATTCACATATGAATAGAGTATAATTAAAGTATAAATTAGTTTTACTTATTAAACTTATTTAATTACACACGAGCATATTATTGAAAGGAAGTATAATTATGAATCAAACCAAAATTCTAGTCGTTGATGATGACAAAAACATTTGCGAGTTGTTGAGATTATACCTTGAAAAAGAAGGATATAGCGTGCTTTTATCTCACGATGGACCTGAGGCGGTTATCAAATTTAACGCATTAAATCCTGATTTGGTGCTTCTTGATATAATGCTACCGGGACTTGATGGTTGGCAGGTATGCCGTGAAATACGTAAAAAGTCGAATGTGCCGATTATCATGATTACTGCAAAAGGCGAAACGTTTGATAAAGTTTTAGGACTTGAATTGGGCGCAGATGATTATGTAGTAAAGCCATTTGATACTAAAGAAATAGTTGCACGTATTAAAGCTGTTTTGCGAAGAATTGGAAGTTCTACGTCAAACGATGATATAAAAGAAGTTACTTATGAAAAACTCGTTGTCAACATGACACGTTACGAATTAAAAGTAAACGGTGTAGTTGTTGATACACCACCTAAAGAGCTTGAACTATTATTCCATCTTGCATCAAATCCAAACAGAGTTTACACAAGAGACCAACTTCTAGATGAAGTTTGGGGATTTGAGTATTATGGCGATTCACGTACAATTGACGTACATGTTAAAAGACTAAGAGAAAAACTTGAAAATGTTTCAACTAAGTGGGCGCTCAAAACTGTTTGGGGCGTTGGCTATAAGTTTGAAGTAAACGAATAACATTTTAAGCTAGCAAACGCAAAGGAGGTATAGCACAGCCGAAAAAACCGGTTGTGCTTTATCAGATGCAAAAAAGTATTTTCGCAAAATATTTTTCCATATGTGCCGCTTTAATTTTAGTGAGTATAACAACTTTAGGAGCAATCTTATTAGTGTTTGCTGCTCAATATTTTAAACAGGATAAATTCGATTTGCTTGACTCTAATGTTATTCAAGCAGTCAGAGTAGCTGAACAAAACAATGTCGATGGCGTGGTTGAAAAACAAAATATAGAAAGTTTTTATTCGGCGATATCTCATGCGATTGAAGCTAATATTTTTATTACCGACTTAAACGGTAAAACACTCTATTGCACAGAAAATGGCGACACTTTATGCACTCACCTTACGTATTCAGTACCGCAAGAAATACTAGAAAAAGTCTCAAAAAATGTACAATACGAAGAGATGGGTAATTTAGCACAGATGTATAATGAATCTTACTACACTGTTGCAAGACCGATACAAATAGAAAATGATGTGAATGTTGGCTACGTTTTTGCATCTGCACCAGCGTCAAAGCCTTTAAGAGCATTTCTAGTTGAAATATTCCAGATGTTTTTAATTTCATCTGTAGCGGTTTTAATTATTGCTTTTATTGTTGTCTATTTTATATCACTTCAAATGGTAAAACCACTTCGTGCGATGTCGGTAGCGGCAAAAAAATTCGGACGTGGTGAATTTGATACTAGACTTCAAGTTAGTAACTATGATGAAATGGGTCAGCTTGCTATCGCACTAAATAACATGGCTCAGTCACTTTCAGTTAGTGAAACAACAAGAAGAAGTTTTGTTGCTAATGTTTCTCATGAATTAAAAACACCAATGACTTCAATAAGTGGATTTATAGATGGAATATTAGATGGAACAATTCCGCCAGAACAACAAAAACATTATTTGACCATTGTCTCAGATGAGGTTAAAAGACTTTCAGGGCTTGTTAAGACGATGCTTAATCTTTCTAAAATTGAAGCCGGCGAAATGAAAATCGATAAAAAGAACATTGAAATTGTTGATATCATTTGCCAAGCACTTTTTAGTCTTGAAACGCAAATAGATGCAAAAAATCTTGATATACGAGGACTTGATGCACCAAAAACGTTTGTTATGGGCGATAACGATTTAATACACCAGGTTGTTTATAACTTAATTGAAAACGCTGTTAAGTTTGCTAACTTTGGTGGGTATATCGAATTTAACCTTACACAAGATGCAAATAAAGTGTACATCGGCGTTAAAAACAGTGGAGCCGGCATATCAAAAGAAGAAATGCCAAAAATATTTGATAGATTTTATAAAACCGATAAGTCACGTGGATTAGATAAAAACGGTGTTGGATTAGGACTTTATATAGTAAGGTCAATTGTTAATCTGCACGGTGGTGACATTATGGTAAATAGCACACAAGGCGAATTTTGTGAATTTGTATTCTCATTAGAGATAGCAAAGCAGAACAAATTTAAAAGGCAGCCTGATGTTAAATAAATATTCACACTTTTTACTAATGATTTCTAACATATTCTATTATTATGAAACACTATTAGTATATAATAAGAATATACAATCAAGAATAAACTATGTGATCAAGAAAGGTTGATGCCAATATGAATAATGACAATCCATTTTCAGATAACCCTCAAGATAATGAGCAGGTGCCTCCAGTTGACCCTCGCACAAACGAACACTACAGTGAGTATGATGTGATTAATAAAACGTCGCCAATTGATAGTGAGGAACAAACGCAAAAGCCAATTTCTTCTAATGAAGATTTTACGAGCTTATCAACACCGCCACAAGACCCCGACACTAACTCACAGCAACAACCGGCACAGTCTGTACCGCCGACACAGTGGCAGTCCCCACAACAAAGTCAGTGGACGTTTAACGATTTTAATAATCATGATAACGAGCAAGCAAAAAAGAAAAAAGAGAAAAAGCCAAAAAGCACAACAAATAAAGGACTTAAAGTCTTTGCAATTGCTATGAGTGCTGTTTTTATACTAACTTTAGGACTTTTTGTTGGATATGTGGTTTATACTGCTACAAAAAGCACCGGTCCTAATGGACCTAACTCCGCAGGCACTTCTTCTAACGACGGAGATGCACCAACATTATCTGTAAATGATGTCCCAAAAGACACTCAACCTGAAAAAGACGAACAAGGTAAAATGACTACAGCTGCCATTGCAAAACTTGTAAAACCGTCTGTTGTAGGTATTATTTCGTACGTTAAACAAGGAACATATCAAGCAGCAGGTCAAGGTTCTGGAATTATTATGACACAAGACGGATACATTTTAACTAACGCTCATGTTGTAACTTCAGCAAGTTCACAAATGCCGGTTGAAAAAGTAGAAGTCGTGCTTAGCAATGGAGACACGCATGTTGGAAAGATTGTTGGTGTCGATACAAAAACAGATATCGCAGTTTTAAAAATCAACCAAACTAATTTAACTCCTGCTACATTTGGCGATTCAAATAAACTTCAAGATGGAGAAACAGTGGTTGCTATTGGAAACCCTGGCGGTCTGCAACTTGCAGGAAGTATCACACAAGGTATAATTTCCTCAGCAAAACGCATCATGATTTTTGATGCGAGTGAGCCTATGGAATATATCCAAACAGATGCTGCAATTAACCCGGGTAATTCAGGCGGCGCACTTGTAAACCAATTTGGTCAAGTCGTTGGAATTAATACCGCTAAAATATCAGCAACAGATTACGAGGGAATTGGTTTTGCTATACCAATTTCAAATGCAAAGCCAATAGTTGATAGTATTATCGCAAATGGCTACGTTAAAGGAAGAACAAGAATCGGTATAACGTATCAGCAAATAAGCGAAACGTTAGCACAGCTTAATGGTATTCCACGTGGTTTAAGAGTTATTGCGGTTGACCAAACATGTGATGTGTTTGCAAAAGGCGTTAAAAAAGGCGACATTATAACTAAGATTGATGGAAGCGAAGTTATTGATGCGGATACGCTTAAAAAAGCACTAAATGGTAAAAAACCAGGCGACCAAATAATGCTCTCAATTTATAGAATTGACGATTCAGGTAAAGCTAATAATATTCAAATAAAAGTAACGCTTGAAGAAGATGTTCCAGCAAATAAATAGTGCTTATTTTTAGCACACTAGTTTTAAGGCTACCCAAAAATCGCCGATTTTTGGGTAGCCTTATATTGTTTTTGCTTTTAAGTCCGCCAAAATACGAGGCGAGTTTAACCGCCGGACAAATAAGAGGCGAGGCTAAAAAGCCTTGCACCGCCGGGACAAAACGAGGCGAGGCTAAAAAGCCTTACACCGCCGGGCTAAAAACGAAGCGAGGCTAAAAAGCCTTACACCACCGGGACAAAACAAGGCGAGGATAAAATCTTACACCACCGGGCAAAAAAATAAGGCTAGGGTTTAGCCTTGCACCGCCGGACAATTAAGTGGCGAGGCTAAAAAGCCTTGCACACAAAAAGCTTTTAGGCTTTTATAGCTAAAGCTATTAGAAAAAGAGCCAAAAAAAAGAACAAATCCCCACCGCTTAAATAAAAACGATGGGGATTTATTTTTAAAAAATGGACCAAACCTATAAGCCGAGTTCTGTAATAAACTTGCGTTTATCCATAGTAATCTATCTTGGTACAGCGTTGCCGCTTGTACTCATGCCACCCGTCAAGACCGTCGGGTCAACGATAACATCTTAGTCGGTGTTGCATCGGATAGGGTTTACATAGCCACATAGTCTCCTATATGCTGGTGAGCTCTTACCTCGCCTTTCCACCCTTACCAAAAATTAATTTGGCGGTATATCTCTGTTGCACTAGCCCTAGAGTCGCCTCCGGCTGCCGTTAACAGCTATCCTGCCCTGTGATGCTCGGACTTTCCTCACAACATTTTTTCTGTTGCGCTACCATGCAGTTTGCTCCTTAATTATTATAGCAGGTTTTTATCAAAAAGGCAAAACATATTTTCTTTTTACCTATAAAAAAAGCAAGACACCGTTTTCCTTCTAAAAGGTAAACGGCGTCTTTATATTAAGCAGGAAAGCTTGCATTAAACTTATACCCGATTTAAAAAGCAAACCGAGAAAAAGAAAAACGCAAATGGAATAAGCTAATTCACGGACAAAATAAACTTTTGTCACTTTTTCCACTTGCCTGCGACCTTTCTGCTTATTTCATATTATGCTTTAAAAAATTAATAGCTACTGCCGGTTTATAAGCCGGGCAGTAGCATAAATTAATTTTAGCTTAAATTTAATGAAAAGAGCAAATAGAATCGCCTTTTTCTTTGTTATACCCAAAGAAAAATTATTACTAATTTAATCCTAGTTTTTCTAACGAGGCAATCTTAA
>JAVWHI010000052.1:0-1090 GCA_036640155.1 Oscillospiraceae bacterium
GTAAAATTTTAGCAATAGTACTTACTTTAGCGGTGTTTAGCCTAGGCTTTACAGCTTGTAAAAACTCGAATGATTCTGATAATAAAGGCGTTATAATTCAGTTTGAAAAGCCAGTAAAAGGTCAAAAAATCGCTACAATGACGATAAAAGACTTTGGCGAAGTTAAAATAATGCTTTTTGATAAGCAAGCACCAAAAACAGTTGAAAACTTTGTTTCACTTAGTGAAGACGGATACTTTGACGGTATTTCATTTCACAGAATTATAGAAAACTTTATGATTCAAGGCGGCGACCCAACAGGAACTGGTACAGGAGGAGCTAGCAAATGGGGTACAAAATTTGCAGATGAGTTTAGCCCTAGTTTGAGAAATTTCACCGGTTCAATTTCAATGGCAAATTCAGGTCCTAACAGTAATGGAAGTCAGTTTTTTATTAACTATGCGCCAGAACTTAACCAACAAAATTTCGATTATGTAAAAGGCGTAAATAAATATTCACCGGAAGCGGAAGCTAAATATAAAGAAGTTGGCGGTAACCCTCACCTTGATAATAAGCATTCAGTTTTCGGACAGGTTTTTGAGGGACTAGACGTTATTAAAAAAGTATCAGAAGTTAAAACGGTTAAAGATAAACCAGAAACGCCGGTTATAATTGAAAGCGTAAAAATCACAAAAGCTGAATAGTTTTATAATAAACATTAAAAGCAAAGTCTTGGTTTAAACTAAGGCTTTGTTTTTTTTTATAAATCTATTAAGTTTAATTTTATAAAATAAACTTCATCTTTGTTGGAATAATAAATTTATATTAAATGGAGGTGGATTTATTGGAATTAGTTCAAGTATTATTAACAGCTGTAGTTAGTGTGGCTTTTTTGTTTTTCTTAACTAAAATCATGGGCAACCGGCAAATAGCACAACTTACAATGTTTGAATACATTGTCGGTATAACAATAGGCTCGATTGCAGCAGAATTAGCAACGTCAAGCTTTTCGGACGTTTTAAAACCAGCTGTCGCAATTATAGTTTACTCAGGACTTGGCATTTTACTTAGCGTTTTAACAAATAAGTCCATTAAAGCACGAAGATTTATT
>JAVWHI010000052.1:1142-8672 GCA_036640155.1 Oscillospiraceae bacterium
ATCTTAAAAAAGCAAAACTTGATTCTTCGGAAATGTTTACTCAGTTGCGTTGTAAAGGCATTTTTGATATTAATGACGTGCAAACCGCTATTTTTGAGGCGAATGGTAAAATAAGCGTTTTGTCTAAGAGCAGTAAAAGACCTATGCAAGCTAGCGACATAGGTTTTACACCACCATCCGAAAAATTAGTGGTGAATGTTGTTTTAGACGGAAACGTTATGATAGAAAATTTAGCTTTTACCGGCAACGACGCCAAATGGCTTGAAAAAAAGTTAAAAGAAAAAAACATCACGAAAATTAGCGACGTCTTTTTGGCGACGTGCGACTGCAATAACAACGTTTGCGTATTTAAAAAAAATAACGACACGTTAAGTAACGACTTGTTTGAATAAACGAGCATAAAAAATGAAACCCTAAATCATTGCACTGGCATTTGATTGACATTTGAACACGAAAGTAGTATAATAATCAAGTATTTTGCATGTACTAATTTGTAAATGTGCAGTACCAAACATTAATACCGTATTTTTTTGCTGCAATTTTGCAGAATGGAGTTACAAATAATGAAAAAAGTGTTATGGGTTTCACATACTACTAATTTTGTTAAATTCAATAAGTTATTTATGATGAATTTTTTAGATAACGGTTGGCAGGTGGATTACGCCTCTGCTGAGGAACAGCCTTTTCCTGATGGAATTTGTACTAATCATTATAAAATTCCATTTAGTCGCAGTCCATATTCTACACAAAATATTAAAGCTTACAAGCAACTAAAAAAGATTATAATAGACGGTGATTATGACTTAATACACTGTCATACACCAATTGGCGGTGTGCTTACCAGGCTAGTGGCAAAAAAAGTTTTAAAAGGCACGAAAACAAAAGTTATTTATACGTCTCACGGTTTTCACTTTTATAAAGGTGCGCCACTTCTTAACTGGCTAATATATTATCCGGTTGAAAAAATCCTCTCTAAATATACTGATTGCCTTGTTACAATTAACGATGAGGATTATAATGCTGCTATAGACCATAAGTTTAAAGCGAAAAAAATCGCTAGAATTAACTCCGTGGGAGTTGATATTAAAAACTTTGTGCCGGTTAGTAGCGAGGAAAAAACCGCTTTGCGTGAGGAATTAGGGTTTTCTAAGAGTAGTTTAATTCTTAATTATTCGGCAGAATTAAATGCAAATAAAAATCAAGAGTTTTTGTTTAATTGTGTGGAAATAATTAAACGCAAATACCCGAATGTTCTTCTTTTACTTTGTGGGTATGGTGAAAAAGAAGAATCATATAGGCAAACAATTAAGGCTAAAGGCTTAGAGGATAATGTACTTTTGCTAGGTTATAGAGCGGATGTTGCAAAAATTTGCCAAGCAAGTGATATCTGTGCTGCTTCAAGTATTAGAGAGGGACTTTCGTTTAGCGTTATTGAGGCACTTAGCTGTGGGGAAATTGTCGTTGCTACTAGCAATCGTGGGCATAAAACAATTATTAAAGACGGTGTTAATGGCTTTTTAATCCCAATAGGAGATACCGAGGCTTTTTCAAATAAAATAATGAAAGTTTATGAAGACGGTGAACTTCGCAAAAAAATTCTTGCTAATCAGTTTTGTGATTTAAGTAAGTACGATAAAGAACACGCTTTAACTGATATGAATAAAATTTATGAAGATGTTTTAGGATACAGCGTTTCAAGATAAGGAGAATAAGTTTGTTATTTAGTATTATTATTCCGGTTTACAATAGCTGTGACTTTCTAAAAAATGCAGTTGAGAGTGTCATGCGTCAAGAATTTAACGACTGCGAAATAATCCTAGTCAATGATGGCTCCACCGACGCCTCGCCCTCACTTTGTGAGCAAATTAAAAATACATATAAAAATGTCACTGTAATTCATCAGCAAAATAAAGGCTCGGCGGCGGCACGCAACACTGGAATTAACGCTAGCCACGGTGAATATCTTCTTTTTCTTGATGCAGATGACGAATATAAAGACGGCGTTTTAAACTTTTTAGCTTCAGTGATTGCTGCTAAAAAATTTGACGTGTGCTGTTTTGGATATTGTAACGTCAATATTATAAAAAACAGTAAAGTCTATAAAGGGTTTTTTCATAGACGGTGTGAGCAGGTCTACGAAACAAAAAGTCAAATCACAGAAGAAATTCTTGATATTATTGACGATAGAATCGTTTTTAGTAGCTGCTGTACTAAGGCGTATAGACGAAATCTTCTAATAGAAAACAAAATATTAATGCCTCAAGACGTCGCAATAGGAGAAGACTTCTGCTTTAACCTCGAGGTCATAAAACACTCTAACAGCTATTATTTCACTGAGGAAGTTTTTTATGAGTATATTTCTCAAAACGAAAACTCTGTTATGACACGCTTTAATGAAAACAAACATAGCGACTTGGTGAAAATGCACAAATATAGAAATTCATTTTTAAGTGAGTATAATAACCTTGATAGCAAGATGTTAGACACGAATATTAAAATGGACTACGTTAGGATTTGCTATTCGGCTTATATGGATATGTTTTTAAAAAAATGCAGTTTTAACTTTTTCAAAAAAATGGATTTTATTTCTCAAACGAAAAACGAAGTAAAGTACGATTACAAAAAGACAGACAAGTCGTTTTTGTCAAAAAAACAAGCAATAATTTTTTCAGTGTTTGCTACACAAAATAACTTTTTCATCTATTTATCGTCTTTTATTTGCTTCATAATGAAATATAAACTAGGTAAGTCGTTTTAAAATAGAGAGTAACGTAGAAAATAAAGGGGGATGCAAAGGCTTCTTTGCAAAAATATGAATATAATAAAAAAACTATTAACTGATTATAAGATTTTTAAAATCTATATGATTATACAAATTTTAGTACAAACCATTTTGGTACCGGTTGCACCGTGGATGGGACTTGTTGGTAATTCTATAATCTCAATTTGGGCGTTTTTAATAATTGCTTATGACTATTTTCATGAGAAAATTTTATTTACCGGCAAATATAGATTCTTATTGTACCTTTTTCTAGTTTCAGTCTTACTAAGTATCGCACTAAACGCTATGAACCTTACAGAAAATATACAAACTGTTATAATGCTTGTTATTCAACTGTTTGTACTTTTTAGTGGTGTTAAAACCTCAAAAGATGAACTTCACAAAGACTTATTTTGGACGTCAAACATTTTAGGAATCGTCCTATTTATCTGTTCATTAATTGGTTTTACAATGTACTGTAGCAATATAACTATTTATAAATACACAGGAAGATATTGCGGAATATTTTCTAATCCTAATATTGCCTCTGTTTTATCTCTTGCAGGCGCAGTGCTTTCAATCCTTGCACTATGTTACTCACATAATCTTAAAAGTAAATTAGGACGTGTAATATATAAAATCGTTCATATTACAAGTGCTATTATGAACTTTGTTATGTTCACATTTGCTAACTCCAACAATGGTAAACTCATGATGGCACTGTTTGCCTCATCTTTAATATTTGTAGTATGTTTACTTATTATGAAATTCAAAAACATGGTAGTAAAAGTTTTGATTTCTTCAGTTATGGCGGTGGCAGTTGGCTTATTTTCACTCTTCGCTTTTAATTTCATGCAGCAAACTTTTGCTAATCTACCGTCTATAATTGATAGTGTTATTACTATGATTTCTAATAAAGGCCCTGCACTAAATCAAGAAGAAACCATTCCACCGTCACAGAAATTCGAACGAGAAGAAGAACAAAAACTTGATAATGGCAGAGTGACTATCTGGAAACAAGGACTTAATGCTTATGTTCACGCACCGGTGTTTGGTTGCGGTCCTAGAAATGTTTTTAATGCACTAAGTAAATATAACGATACTGTTCACGTTTCAGTCGATGTCGGCGGACTTCACAACATGTTCCTAGAGCTTTTAGTTACTACCGGCGTAGTAGGATTTTTATTATACATGATTTTCTTTATTGGCATAATTTGTGTCATAATGAAATACGTCTTCAAAAAGTCCACACGAGAGTTAAATAAAAGAAACAAAGCGATACTTTCCGTCTTAATAGGCTCTGTAGTAATGCTTATTGCAATGAACTTTGGTGAAAGTATTATGCTATTTTCAGCATCTCCATACGCTATGCTATTTTGGCTATTTTTTGGCTACTTGTTTAATTACGTACGATTGGGTGCGTCAGATAAAATCGAACTTCCCGAAAGAAAAGGAATATCAAAATGGATGTAAGTGTTATTATCCCGGTTTATAATAGTGAAAAGTCAATAAACCGTGTTGTAAAGTGTTTTTGCGAGCAGATCAACACTCAAGATATCAGCTACGAAATACTTCTTATTAACGATGGCTCAACAGATAATTCGCTGCAAATTTGCAAAGAGTTAAAAACCGCTTACGCAAATGTTAAGGTATTCACACAAGAAAACAAGGGTCCGTCTGCTGCTAGAAACGTTGGTATTAAAAACGCAAGCGGAGAAAAAATAATGTTTTGTGATGCCGATGACTTTGTAGAAAGTGATGCACTTTCTTATTTATCAAGTGAGTTTTTAGAAAACGACTTACTCATTTATGGACTTTTTGACGAGTATTATGATATAAACCATCAGCTTATTACCAGTAAAGAGTGGAGTAACAGACGTAAAGAATACACTTCTAGCATGTCGTTTTTAGAAGATTTTCACGTCTTAGTTGACAATAACTTATTATATTCGCAGTGTACTAAAA
Organism: Oscillospiraceae bacterium; assembly: GCA_036640155.1. GTDB lineage: Bacteria > Bacillota > Clostridia > Oscillospirales > Ruminococcaceae > JAVWHI01. The sequence continues at coordinate 5,869 of JAVWHI010000052.1, forward strand.
TGTACAGGAAAAAAATAATAGACGAAAATGGTATTTTATTTGATGAGTCACTAACTATGGGCGAGGACGTAAGTTTTAATTTAGCATATTTTCCTTTCGTAAATCGTGCGACTATTGTACCAAAACTTATTTATCATTACGTACATGAGCTTAATTCGCAGTCTATTTCCACACCGTATTTTCCGGGATATTTTCAAAATGTTACAGACGTTTATTATAAAAAATGTGAAATGCTAAAACGCATGCAGGCGTTTACTAAAGAAAATCAGCTCTCTATCGATAACTTTTTTGTTGGAAGAATTTCTAGTGCGTTGCAAAACGAGCTACTAAACACTAAAAACAATACTAAAGCTTTAAAGCTTTCTGCAATTAGAGAAATTATTACAAGCGAAATAGCAGTGCATGTTTTGCAAACAAGTAAAAGTACAAGACGCTTTTACGTTATATTAGAAAAATATATCCGTGAAAAAAACGCAAAAGCAATTTTAAGATTATTTAATCTTTTAAAATTTATGAAAACATCGAACTTAGGAATTGTCAAAAAAATCAGAAGTAAATTATCATAATTAGGGTGGTGAGAGTATCAAAAAAAGTGAAGTAGACCTTAGTCTACAAGGTACGCAAGACCAACTTCGTGCTGTTATGCTTAGGATACTTAAAAAAGTGCATGAAATTTGTACCGCTAATAATTTGACTTATTTTTTGTCAGATGGAACACTACTAGGTGCAGTTCGGCACGGCGGTTTTATCCCGTGGGATGATGACTTAGACATTGTTATGCCACGTGAGGATTACAGACGTTTTACACTTATTGCACAAAAAGAACTAGGAGACGACTTTTTTTTACAAACGACTAAAACAGACCCTGATTATAAATCATGGTTTATTCCCATGAAAGTCCGTGATAACAACTCTACTTATATTGAAAAATACGGTCGGTCTTACCATCAAGGCGTTTATATTGACGTTTTCCCGATTGATATTTTTACAGGAAAAAAGCAATTGAAAAGGAAAAAGATTATATCTTTGCTGTCTATAATAAAAGGCCCTATAGCTACTTTTAAGCCGGCTTCAGTCCACTACTGGGCAAGACTGCTTTTTCAGTGCTTACTTCGTTTTATTCCAAACAAGTTAATTATAAGATATATTAAAAAAGCACAAAGAGAAAATGATGAGATTGTAAAAAATAATCCAGATTTAAAAGACTATGTTTATGGGTTTGAAACACCGTGGTCAATTAGGTTAAATCACGAGGAAATCTACCCTTTAAAACTTGTTAAATTTGAAAACCTTGAGGCTTTTGCACCAAATGACACACATAGTTTACTAAAAAAACAATATGGCGATTATATGCAAATCCCACCCGAGAGTGAAAGAGGCGTACATCTTACTTATTTTTCCAATGAACGACTTTTTTCATTGCCAATACGCAGAGAGGATTAAAGATAAAATGAAGAGATTAGATGTCGCTGTGTGTGCTTGTACGCAGTGTATTATGAATGGGGCTATGGATATAGTTGAGTCGATTGAGGGACTAAAAACCTTAAAAACACAGTTGCGACTAAACGCAACAATAAAAGTTGATGCAGATAAATGTTTGTGTGATCCGAACGCTAAAAACGCCGATGTTTCACCGCTTGTTTGCATTAATGGCGAAAAAATTCTAAAAGCAACGAGTGAATCCGTAACGTCAAAAATTGTTTCGATTATTACAAGAGGATGAGATAAATGAGAGGTATATATACACCCGTTACAAAAATAAGAAGACAAATATTTAAAGCGGTTGCAGAACTTGCATATTCACAAGACTATTCTCATGTGGACGAAATACCATATGAAATAATAAAAGGCGAAGTCGCAACCTATAGAGAAAGCGTTTTTAAAGAACGTGCTATCGTTGCTGAACGTATCCGTTTAGCTTGTGGATTATCTTTAAGAACTGCTGATAAACATGCACCAATTTCTAAAGGCTTTGAAAAAGCAGTCTCAACTTCAAGAGTTTTTGAGTCGCCTTTAGTTGAAGTTATCCCATTTGCGTGTAACGCTTGCCCTGAAACTGCTTATAGTGTCACAGAAAACTGTCGCAACTGTTTAGCTCACCCATGTATTAGCGTTTGCCCAGTTGGTGCTATTGCCATTGTCGATGGACACGCAAAAATAGACAAAGATAAATGTATTAAATGCGGTCGCTGTGCCGAATACTGTCAATATAACGCAATAGTTAAGTATGATAGACCTTGTTCTGCTGCTTGTGGCGTTAATGCAATAGAAAGTGACGCTTTAGGAAGAGCAACTATAAATGAAGATAAATGTGTTTCATGCGGACAGTGCTTAGTTAGTTGCCCGTTTGCTGCAATTTCTGATAAGTCGCAAATTTTTCAGCTCATTTTAGCACTTAAGTCGGGTAGTAAAATTATTGCTGAAATTGCTCCTGCGTTTGTAGGTCAATTCGGTCCTTTAGCTACTCCGAGCAAAGTAAAATCTGCACTTTTATCACTAGGGTTTGACGATGTGTATGAAGTCGCTTTAGGTGCTGATGAGGGTGCAATAGAAGAAGCACGTAATTTTGTTGATAAAGTTCCAAACGAACTGCCTTTTTTAGCGACTTCTTGTTGCCCATCATGGTCGGTTATGGCAAAAACTCTATTTCCTGAACTTGCACATTGCGTTTCAGACTCGCTAACACCTATGGTAGCAACTGCACGCTCAATTAAAAAAGCACACCCCGAGGCACGTGTCGTTTTTATAGGACCATGTGCATCTAAAAAACTAGAGGCGTTTAGAAAAACTGTCAAGAGCGATGT
>JAVWHI010000053.1:0-8605 GCA_036640155.1 Oscillospiraceae bacterium
CAACTATCGGACTTAAAACTTCCTCATCAATTATTTCAAGCGACTTGACTTTGTTTTCAATCTCAAATCTATGTCCGCACTCATCAGGTGCTTCTAGGTGTAGATAAACCAAATCGCTTCCCCTATTAAAAGCCGAAACCGCCGCTAATGCTTTTCCTTTAAAGTTCGTGTCTATATATCCGGTTGCACCCGGCACATCAATAACTTCCATCTTAGTTAGTTTTCCAATGCCTTTAATAAGGTCAACCGCCGAAATAACGCTCGCATTTAGTCCGAACTTTTCTCTAAAACTCGGTAGTTGCTTTTTTGTTCCATTGCCCCACAACCAAATCGAATTTGCCGGTCTTTTTCCACATTTTATTCGTTCTAGATTAATTGGATGGTTTTTTAGCACTTCATGACACTTTTTCATTAATTCAAATAAAAAATAGTTTTCTTCGCTTTTAGGTAAGTACTCGCCAACACATTTTCCTGAAATATCGTGAGGTGGGACGAGTTCGCCTAAATTATTTTCTTTGTTTCTTAAAACAAGGCAATGTCTATAACTAACGCCTGTGAAAAACTGCATATCTTTCGTATTAAACGCTTTTGCTAAATCCTTGATAATCACATCTGCATCACTTGTTTTTATATCGTCTGCACAATAATCCACCATGTGTTTATCCTCAAAGTTAGGCTCATTACTTAACGTTACAAGATTACAGCGAATAGCAATATCACTAGTTGACATTTCTATTCCAATACTAGCAGCCTCAAGTGGAGAACGTCCCGAATAGAATTTTTTAGGGTCATAGCCCATAACAGAAAGGTTTGCTACGTCACTTCCTGGTTTTAGTCCATCAGCGACCGTCTTAACCATTCCGACTATAGATTTTTTAGCTAATTTATCCATTACCGGTTTTTTTGCTGCCATCATCGGGGTCTTATTACCTAGTTGCTCCAGTTTTTGATCTGCCATTCCGTCGCAAAGTAAAACTAAATATTTCATATTAATCTCCTTTTAAATACATTACTTATATTAAATCACCTTAAAGCCTCTTTGTCAAGATAGAATAATAAAGCAGTACTAAGTAGAATGTAGCATTCTATTTAGTACTGCTTTACCACTTTTTTAAAAACTTAGCTCATAACTTTAACAAGCACTGCTTTTTGTGCGTGCAATCTATTTTCTGCCTCGTCAAATATTTCATTTGCATGTGCTTCAAATACTTGTGCTGTAATTTCTTCTTCTCGATGTGCTGGTAGACAGTGCAAAACCATAGCATCACATTTTGCTTTTTTTAAAACCTCATCGTTTATCTGATATTTTGCAAAATCCTTTTTACGCTGCGCTGCTTGATCCTCGTCTCCCATTGACGCCCATACGTCCGTTATAAGTACATCTGCGTTTTCACTTGCTTTAAAAATATCTTGCGTGATTGTAATCTTGCCATTAGCTTTAGCAAAATTTACAACCTCTTCGTTTGGTGTGTATCCTATCGGACATGCAATACCTACTTCCATACCAACTTTTATAGCTCCCACAATAAGTGAATTTGCCATGTTGTTTCCATCGCCAATAAAGCACATTTTAAGTCCATCAAAAGAGCCTTTATATTCTCTAATTGTCATCAAATCAGCAAGTACTTGACATGGGTGTGCAAAATCTGTTAATCCATTAATTATCGGAATCGACCCAAAGTTTGCAAGATCATCGACTTCTTTTTGCTTAAATGTACGTATCATTATAGCGTCTAAATACCGTGAAAGAACTCTAGCTGTATCTTGCACCGGCTCTCCTCTTCCAATTTGCAAATCATTTGAGCTTAAAAAAAGTGCAGTACCGCCTAGTTGTGCCATTCCTACTTCAAAGGAAACTCTTGTTCTAGTTGAAGACTTTTGAAAAATCATTCCTAGCGTTTTTCCTTTTAAAAGGTGGTGTTCTATTTTATTTTTGTTTTCATATTTTAATTGATCAGCTAAATTTAAAATGTCAATTATTTCTTGTTTATCTAAATCCAAAAGTTTTAATAAATGTTTCATAATTTTCTCCTACTAATCACAGTTGAGTTAAGCAGTTTGCAAGGATTTTTAAACCTGACTCAAGTTCTTTTTGTGAAATTGTTAATGGCGGCAATAGCCTAATTTTTTCTTTAGCTGTTAAAACTAAAAGTCCGTTTTGTTTGCATTTTAATAGTACTTCAGCCGCTGTTTTTGTTTTTAGCTTTATTCCTACCATCATTCCAATTCCAGTGATGTAATCAACTTCAGGAATATCACGCAAATAGTCTCTTATAAATTGACCATTTTTTTCTATTTGGCTCATAAATCCTTTTTGCAAAACTCTTTTTAAAACAACGTTTGCACCGGCGCAGCTAACAGGATTTCCGCCAAATGTTGTCCCATGAGTGCCTACACCTAATGTGTTTTCGGTTTTTTCACCTAACAAAACTGCTCCGATTGGTAAACCCCCACCAAGGCCTTTTGCAAGTGTAGTAATATCAGGATTAAAAGAAAAATGTTCGCTTGTAAGAAGTTTACCAGTTCTAGCAATTCCAGTCTGTACCTCATCTGCAATAAAAAGCACGTCTTTTTCTTTACATATATCTTCTAACTGTTTAACATATTCTTTTTCAAGTGGGACAACTCCGCCCTCACCTTGAATAAATTCAACCATCACTGCACAAACTGTGTCATCAAGCTTATTTTTAAAGTCTTCAATATTATTTGCAAGTGCATAGAAAAACCCCTGTGTGAATGGGAAAAAATAATTATGAAACGATTCTTGACCTGTTGCTGAGAGTGTCGTTACTGTTCTACCATGAAAAGAATTAACAAGCGTTATAATATTGTTTCTATTTTCACCATATTTATCATAAGAATACTTTCTTGCTACTTTAATTGCACATTCGTTTGCTTCTGCACCTGAATTTGCAAGAAAAACTTTTTTTGCAAATGTGTTTTCGCACAACGTTTTTGCTACATCAGCCGCAGGTTTTGAATAATAGTAGTTTGAGCAGTGCTGCAACGTCTTTGCCTGGTTGCAAACCGCCTCGCTCCATTCATCATCACAATATCCTAACGAATTTACTCCGATACCACTTCCAAAGTCAATATAACTTTCCCCTTTATCGTCATAACAAACTGCTCCTTTTGCTTTTGTCATCACTACGTCTTGACGTGCATATGTACCGGCAATATACTGCTTATCTATTTTTATTGTTTCCATTAAAATTACTCCCTACTATTATAAAAACATAGTGCCTATTCCCTCGCTTGAAAACATTTCAATCAAAATTGAATGAGGGATTCTTCCATCAATGATAAACGAACGATCAACGCCTCTTCTTATTGCCTCTACACAACATTCGATTTTGGGAATCATTCCACCTGAAATCAGATTTTGTTTTATTAAAGTAGGAACTTCACTAATATCTACAACAGGAATTAATGTCTCTTCGTCATTTTTGTCTCGTAAAAGTCCACGAATATCCGTCATCAGGATTAAATTTTCCGCCTTTAGTGCAGCTGCTATTTTTGCTGCTGCTGTGTCTGCATTTATATTGTAAACTTGACCTTTTTTATCTTTTCCAACAGTTGCAATAACAGGGATATAACCATTGTTTAATGCATCATGTATAATCGTAGTATCAATTCCAGTTATTTCACCAACATAGCCTAAATCAACCTCGCCACGTTTCTTTTTAGCTGTTATCATCGAGCCATCAATACCACAAAGTCCTATCGCTTTACCACCGTTATCTGTCAAAAGTCCGACTAAATCTTTGTTGACTTTTCCTGCTAAAACCATTTGTACAATTTCAACTGTTTCCTTATCCGTATATCTAAGTCCACCTATAAACTTGCTTTCTTTTCCTACTTTTGTAAGCATATCATTAATTTCAGGTCCACCGCCATGTACTAGCACAGCTTTTATTCCAACCAAAGAAAGTAAAACAATATCCCTCATGACGGCATGTTTTAACTCGTTGCTTGTCATTGCATTCCCACCATATTTTACAACAACAATTTTATTCGTATATTTTTGGATATAAGGCATTGCGTCGCCTAATACCGCCGCCCTGATTTGATTTGTTATTTCGTCCATGTTCATTGCCTCCTCTGATTTTTTATAAAACCTTCTTTTTGCTATATGGAAATACTAAGTACGATAATCTCCATTAATTTTAATATAATCATATGTTAAGTCACAGCCCCACGCTAGTGCGCTTGCTGTTCCCTCGTTAAGTTCAATTAAAATTTTTATCGTATCGGCAGATAAAATTTTTGCTGCTCTTTCTTCTGAAAATTCAACACCTGCACCGTTTTTGCAAACTTCAATAGTACCATTTGACGACGATAATCTAACAGAAATACCACTAACATCATGTATTCCTTTTGTATAGCCTATCGCACATAAAATTCTTCCCCAGTTTGCATCTTCTCCAAACATCGCACATTTAAATAAATTCGATGTTATTACTGATTTAGCTACTGCTTTTGCAATTTTCGTGTCACGAGCCGAGCCAACAGCACACTCTAAAAGTTTTGTTGCACCCTCTCCGTCTCTTGCTATTTCTCTAGCTAGATTCATCATAACCACATAAAGTGCATTTACAAAAGTTTCATATTCCAAACTCTGTGAGTCATAAATATAAGCGTTTTTTGCTTGCTTTGAGGTTATAATTGTTGCCATGTCATTAGTTGAGGTGTCGCCATCTATTGAAACCATGTTAAATGTATCTTCACAAACTTGTTTAAATGCACGCTTAAACAAATCACGTTTCATTACTATATCTGTAGTTATAAAGCATAACAACGTTGCCATATTAGGGTGAATCATACCACTGCCTTTTGCCATACCACCAATAGTACACTCTGTCTCACCTATTTTAAATTTAACTGCAAATTCCTTTTTTCTTGTATCTGTTGTTAAAATAGCTTGACAAGCATTTTCATTTCCGTTTTTGCTAAGCGAATTTGCAAGGTCCGGAAGTGCGGTTTCAATTGGCTCAATAGGAAGAACTTGACCTATAACACCGGTGGAGGCTACAATAACATCTTCCGGTCTTATTTTTAATTGTGCAGCACAAAGCTCACACATTAGCTCCGCTTTTATTTCTCCATCTGCATTACAAGTGTTAGCGTTTCCACTGTTGCAGATTATTGCTTGTGCTGTATTGTCTCTTAGATGAGCTTTTGTTACTGCTATTGGCGCACCTTTAACCTTGTTAGTTGTATATACAGCTGTCGCCTCTCCACACGTGTCACAATATACCAACGCAAGATCCAACTTCTCTTTATTTTTGCGTATTCCACAATGTACACCTGCCGCTGTAAATCCTTTTGGCGCACAAACTCCACCGTCTATAAACTCAAAGCCTTCAAATGTGACGCTCATTTATAACACTCCATTTCATATCCTAATTCACATAACCCGAACTTTTCATTTTGTAATATGTCATGTGTTTTTCTGATTTTTATCCTTTATTTATTATATTGCCGGTGGTACTAATTTAAGACCACATCCTTCTTCAATTCCAAAAAGAATATTCATATTCTGTATCGCTTGACCGGCGGCACCTTTAACCATGTTGTCAATCGTTGACACAACAACAAGCCTATTTGTCCTTGTATCAAGATGAAGTGAAATATCACAGTAGTTTGAAAACGTAACGTTTTTTAGATTTGCCGACATACCAAGTGGCATTATTCTAATAAATTGTTCCGATTTGTAAAACTCTTTGTATATTTTATATATATCTTCACTGTTTGTATTAGATTTTAGCGATAAATAGATGGTGGATATAATTCCTCTATTAACTGGCAGTAGATGTGGAACAAATGTAACTTTTACATCTTCACCACTTAAAGTGGATAACACCTCTTCTATTTCCGGCGTGTGTCTGTGGGTTGCTACCTTATATGGACCGAACGCTTCATTGCACTCAGTAAAATGCGTATTAATTGCTAGTCCTCTGCCGGCACCGGTTGCACCAGATTTTGAATCAATGATAATAGTCGACATATCTGCAAGGCCGGCGTGAATAATTGGTGCAAGTCCTAACGAAACACTAGTAGGATAACAGCCGGGGTTAGCAATAATTGTCGCATTCTTCACGTTTTGACGATGTAGTTCGGGTATACAATAAACTGCTTTTTCGTGCAACGTTTTTTCTTTATATTCAAGTCCATACCACTGCTTGTAATCGCTTTCATCACTAAGACGAAAATCAGCACCTAAGTCGATAAGTTTTTTCCCGGACTGGTCAACTTTTTTAGCAATGGCTTCACAAAGTCCATGTGGCAATGATGCGAAAATAACATCACTTTTATTTATTACTTCATCTTCGTTTACTAATATGTCATCACAAATGCCAGCCATATTTGGATAAACTTCGCTAAGTGGTTTGCCTTCATAACTTACCGAGCTTATCGCCGATAGCTTAGCTTGAGGGTGATTGATAATAAGTCTTATTAGCTCAATTCCTGCATATCCAGTTGCGCCAATAATTCCAACTTTAATTTTGTCCATCATTAAGCATTTTCCTAACCATTTTTATTTGTCTTTCAACACTCTCACTTGAAGGGCCACCAACGACGTTTCTTCCATTAACACAAGTTTCAAGACTTATTGCATTAAATATATCCTCGTCAAAAACATCACAAACTGCTTTATATTCTTTTATTGGCAACGTTTCTAAATCAGTGTTTTTTTCTATACATATTCCAACTAGTGTTCCTGTTATTTTATACGCATCTCGAAAAGGGAGTCCTTTTTTCACTAAATAATCAGCACAATCTGTTGCGTTAATAAACCCACGTGCCGCCGCTTTTCTCATGTTTTCTTTTAACACTGTCATAGTTGTTAGCATTGGAGCAAAAGTGCTAAGACAAAGTTTAACCGTATCGATTGCATCAAAAATTGCTTCTTTATCTTCTTGCATATCTTTGTTGTACGCAAGAGGTAAACTCTTCATCATAGATAACAAAGTCGTTAAATCGCCATAAACTCTTCCGGTTTTACCTCTCACAAGTTCAGCAATATCAGGGTTTTTCTTTTGTGGCATAATGCTTGAGCCTGTTGCATAAGCATCATCAAGTTCAATGAATTTAAATTCCCAAGAACACCAAAGTATAATCTCCTCGGAAAACCTTGATAAGTGCATCATAAGTATTGATATTGCACTTGCAAGTTCAATACAAAAATCTCTATCTGAAACGCCATCAAGACTGTTTTGTGTCACATCTTCAAAGTTTAAAAGTTCGCACACAAGATTTCTATCGATTGGATATGTGGTAGCGGCAAGCGCACCACTTCCAAGTGGCATAACATTCATTCTCTTGTACGTGTCACGCAAACGTCCTATATCTCGAAGTAACATCTGCGAATATGCCATAAGATGATGTCCGAAAGTGATAGGTTGAGCACGCTGCATATGTGTGTACCCACTCATTATTGTTGACTTATGTTCTTGGGCAACATCACAAATAACGCTTATTAGATTTTTCGTCAAATCGACAATTTCGTTTGTTTCGTCTTTAAGATACATTCTAATATCAAGTGCTACCTGGTCATTGCGACTTCGTGCAGTGTGTAAGCGTTTACCTGCATCGCCAATTCTATTTGTAAGTTCCGCCTCAATAAACATATGTATATCTTCAGCAGTCATGTCAATTGCTAGTTTTTCGTTTGTAATATCTTCAAGTATTCCATTTAAACCATCAATAATAAGTTTAGATTCACTTTTATTAATAATACCACATTTTGCGAGCATAGTTGCATGTGCAATGCTTCCTTTTATATCCTGTACGTACATTCGTTCGTCAAAAGAAATGGAGCTGTTAAAGTCATTAACCTTTTCATCTACTTCTTTTTTAAATCTTCCTGCCCAGAGCTTTGCCATATGCCCCTACACCTCACAATTTATTTATTGTTTTCTCTTTTTTCATCTAGCATAGCTTTAACTTTTATTGGCAAGCCGAATAAATTAATAAAACCAGCTGAATCCTTTTGATCATAAACATCATCTTCACCAAACGTTGCTACTTCCTCACTATAAAGTGTAAATGGAGAAGTAATTGCTGAATTAATAATGTTGCCTTTATATAACTTTAGTTTTACCTCACCTGTAACTGTTTTTTGTGTTTCATCAACAAAAGCGGACATTGCTGCTCTTAATGGAGTGTACCACTGTCCATTATACACAAGGTCTGCAAATTTAAGTGCAAGAGTTTGCTTGTAATGTTGAGTTTCTTTATCTAAACAGAGTGTTTCAAGTGCTTCGTGTGCATGGTATAATATTGAGCCACCCGGTGTTTCATAAACGCCACGTGATTTCATCCCTACAAGTCTATTTTCAACAATATCGGCAAGTCCAATACCGTTAGCTCCGCCAATTTTATTAAGTGTTTTAATGAGGCTAACGCCGTCCATTTTTACACCGTCAATCATTGTTGGTATTCCTTGTTCAAAATTAATTGTAATGTAAGTAGGTTTGTCGGGTGCATTTTCCGGCGAAACTCCCATTTCAAGAATATCGTTGTATTTTGGCTCGTTTGCAGGATCTTCTAAATCAAGTCCTTCATGCGAAAGGTGCCAAAGGTTTTTATCTTTTGAATAACT
>JAVWHI010000054.1:0-6333 GCA_036640155.1 Oscillospiraceae bacterium
AAACATACCCTACAATTGCATTTCTTACTGACATATCATAAATAACACCAGCAAGATATTTTCCAATATAAAAAGCTAAGAACAGTGCAACTATATTGCCAACAATAACCACAAGTGAGCGAACAAGTCCGTTTTTGTATCCTTTAATTATCAACAATACAAATACTGCAAGAACAATGATATCTAAAATCCAACCAACCATTTTAGTATGCCTCCTAATCAATATTTTCTTTATTAACAAACCCTAAACCCATGGTATAAACATTATTATCAATAATCTTTACACGTGTTGCTGTGTTTTCAAGCACAATTGTATTTAAAAGATTGAGTGATAAATCGCAATTATAAAGAGTGTGCTTACCTAAAACAGCAATTCTTGTCTGACTGACATTGATGTCTTTAATTTTATCATCAATAGTAAGCGACTTCGCTTCTTTACCTATATTATCAAGAGTTACAATCTTAGTTTTATTTTCAAGTACATCCTCAAGTGCAATAACACAAGCACTACTTAACGAATTATCAAACCCTAATAGCTTTTGATTGTATATATATGAATTTTTTACAGCGCCATTCATATCCACAGTAACTGCACTGTCTTTTCCAACAATTGTAATATTATCCTCATCTTTATAATCCATTGAAAGTGGCACAATGTTTTTAACTTCCGTTTTGAATATTTCTTTTTCCTCACTTATGTTTAACTTGTAAATATTAATTCCCAAAATTCCATCGAATGATACAAGTGTAGCAGCGTAAAAACTTTTATTGTTTTTTGAAAAGCAAAGTGATATAACTTGCTCATTTGCGTTAGACCACTCGAAAATAGGTTTTAATTTTTTATCATAAACCGTTACAACAGAGGCATATCGCTCGCTTGAAGTTACTACAGCAAAATTTTCAGCATTACTCATTTTTGCAAATAAAATATTACCGTCTGTTTTTATCTCTCCAACTTTATCTTTTATTGTATCCACCCTGATTTTATTTGAGCCGGCATCAAAAACAATAGTGCGTTTGTCATTTGAATCAATAATAGGATTAGTGTATCCATGTACAAATTTATATCCTTCTTTGCCATTTTGGTCGTAAAATTTAACGCCTGATTTTGAAAGTGTTGCAAGAGATTTATTAACTTTATATATATCCATAAGCTGCTCATCTTTTAAAGTCAATGGAAAACTAGTTGCTTGTGACGAATCAGTGGGTTTGAATATGTCACCATCTAGATAAACTTTAACAATAAATAAAACTAGTGTCAACATTGCTAATATCAAAACAGCTGCTATAATCTTTTTATAAAATCGTTTACGACGTCTTCGTCGTCTATACTCTTCAATTGACTCTGTTTTCGCATGCTGCAACTGTACCACCTCAATATTCTAATGAATTTAAATATAGTCCACAAGCCGGAGCAGTTTTGCCGGCTTTTGTTCGGTCTTTTTGTTCCAAAATTTGTGGAAAAGCATTAATTGGTATCTTTGATTCATTCATATATAATAATGTTCCTACAATTATTCTTACCATGTTATATAAAAAACCATCGCCCTTAATTTTAAAAAACACCATATCATCTTGACGAAAAACACTGATACTTTGCACAGTTCTTATCGTTTTTTTCTCTTTTTTACTTGTACTGCTAAACGACTTAAAATCATGTGTTCCAACTAAGTCTTGTGCCGCAATATTAAGCATTTCTACGTCTATAGGCTTTTGGTACTGTAAAGCGAGTTGCGACAAAAAAGGATTTCTTTTTTTAGCGTTATAAATTTTATATAAGTATTCCTTTGATTTGCAATCGTATCTTGCGTGAAAATCTAACGAAACCTCTTTACAATTTAATATGATTATATCATTTGGAAGTGCATTATTAAGTAAATAAACAAGCTTTTCTACTGGTATTTGTGTTTGCGTTTTCATATTAAAATAGTAACTATTCGCATGAACACCAGAATCAGTTCTTGAACATCCGACAATCCCATCACGATGTTTTGTCACTTTTTCAACTGCATTTTGCACAACTTCTGTAATAGTAAGTGCGTTAGTTTGAACTTGATATCCATGATACATCGCACCGTTATAACTAATTTCAAATAATAAATTTTTCATTAAATTTCCACCTAACGCATTAAATAAGCACAGGCATCCATAAATCAAGCAATATCATTAATGTAAAGAAAATCCCAAGTCCTATTATAACCATATAATCAGAAAAAGCAAGGTGTAGCTGTTTCATTCTTGTTCGTCCTTCTCCGCCACGATAACAACGACATTCCATTGCTAAAGCTAACTCTTCGGCACGACGAAATGCAGAAACGAAAAGTGGAATTAATATTGGAATTAATGCTTTTGCCCTTTTAATTAAGCTGCCCGTCTCAAGATCAGCACCTCTTGCTTTTTGTGCTGACATAATTTTATCAGTTTCTTCAATAAGTGTCGGAATAAATCTTAGTGCAATGGTCATCATCATTGCCATTTCGTGTACTGGAAATTTAACATATTTAAGTGGCTTAAAAAGTCTTTCTATGGCATCAGTCAATGCAATTGGCGATGTAGTATATGTTAAAAGTGATGTTCCAATTATAAGGCAGACTATTCTAACTGACATCATAATAGCAAGCTTTATTCCCTCAAGACTTATAGTAAAAATCCAAAATTTAAATAAAATAATTGTACCTGAAACAAAAAATAAATTTAAAACTGACGTAAATAAAATAAGCGGTAAAATTGGTTTTATGCTCTTAGCTACAATTTTTAGTGGTATCTTTGCACATAGATTTATAACAACCAAAAACAGTATAGCTAAAATATAACTTAAAGGATTTTTTAACAAGAACAAAACCACAACATAAACCATTGTTAAAATAAGCTTTAAGCGTGGGTCAAGCTTGTGAACAATTGATTTACCGGGGAAAAACTGTCCAATGCTAATATCTTTTAGCATTAATCATTCCCCCTACTATTAATTTGCTTTAATATCTCATTTTTTGCTTGTTCAACAGTATAAATATTAGGATTAACATTGTAGCCACTTTTATAAAGTGCTTTAAACACTTTTGTTATTTGCGGTACATCAAGTCCTATTTTTTCTATATCTTCAGAATGTGAAAAAACTTCGTCTACTGTAGCATAAGTATAGATTTTAGCTTGATTCATTACTAAAACTTTAGTAGCGTATTTTGCAATGTCCTCCATGCTATGTGAAACCAATATAACAGTGTTTTTTTGACTTTCATGATATGATTTTATCATAGAAAGTATTCTGTCTCTACCTTTAGGGTCAAGACCTGCTGTAGGTTCATCTAAAATAAGCACCTTTGGTTTCATTGCAATAACTCCAGCTATTGCAACACGTCTTTTTTGTCCTCCTGAAAGTTCAAAAGGACTTTTTTCAAGCAGTTCATTTGATAAGCCAACACAGTTAGCTGCTTCTAAAACAGATTTTTCAACCTCTTCTTTTGATAAGCCCATATTAGTAGGTCCAAAAGCGATATCTTTAAAAACTGTTTCTTCAAATAGTTGATATTCCGGATATTGAAACACAAGTCCAACGTTAAAGCGGTTTTCATGAAGTATTTTTTTATCAGAAAAAATATCAACTCCATCAATCAAAACTTTCCCGGAAAAAGGCTTTAATAAGCCATTTAAGTGTTGAATTAATGTGGATTTGCCTGAGCCAGTATGACCTATTATGCCGACTAATTCGCCCTGCTCAATTTCTATATTAATATTGTCAATTGCAACTTTTTGAAAAGGTGTTCCTTGACTATATAAATATGTTAGATTTTCAGTTTTAATTATAGCCAATGTTACGCCCCCATTATTTTTTGCAGTTGATTTATGCAATCTTCTTCAGTTAGTATATCAAGTGGAAAATCAATTCCACTTTTGTTTAGTTCAAATGCAAGTTCCGTTACTTGCGGTACATCAAGTCCAACTTTTTTAAGCTCACTCACATGAGTAAAAACTTTTTTTGGTACATCGTCAAATATTATCTTGCCATGATCAATAACAATAACTCTATCGCCTTTTACTGCCTCGTCCATATAATGCGTTATAAAAACGACCGTTGTTTTATATTCGTGGTTAAGTTTTCTTATTGTTTTAAAAACTTCTTTACGTCCTTTTGGATCAAGCATAGCAGTAGGCTCGTCTAAAACTATACATTTTGGTCTCATTGCTATAATCCCTGCAATTGCTACTCGCTGTTTTTGACCGCCAGAAAGCTGATGTGGCGCATGCTCTTTGTACTCTGACATATCAACATCAGCTAGAGCATTATCCACTCTTTTTCTTATTTCATTAGGTTCGATACCTAAATTTTCCGGTGCAAATGCTACATCTTCTTCTACTAAAGTTGCTACGATTTGATTGTCCGGATTTTGAAAAACCATTCCCACACGTTGACGTATTTCAAAAACAAGTTCATCATTGCTAGTATCGATTCCATCGACGTATATAACGCCTTGCGTTGGCTGTAAAATTGCGTTAAAGTGCTTTGCAAGGGTCGATTTACCGGATCCATTATGTCCTAAAACAATAACAAATTCGCCACTGTTAATAGTAAGGTTAATACCTTTTAAAACTTCAACCGGTTTTTCTTGCTCATCATCACTACGATAATCAAAATATAAATCTTCTACTTTTATTAGTTCGCTCATCATTTGCTCCATTCGTCGCTTTAAAATAAAATTATTTTTCCCAAATTGCAGTTGAGCCACATGGTAAAACAAGCCCAGTAGTTTCAACTGGCAAGCCAATCTCATCACTGCTTAACATTCCACTAAATTTCATACCCACGGTTGTTCCTAAAAGATACTCCATAACAGACGGAGAAAGTCCTGTTGTATATGAATTGAGTACAAAAAATAATGGATTATCTGATAGCACCTCACTACACAGTTTAACCATATTATAAACCTGCTCTTCAAGTTGCCAAATCTCACCGTTTGGTCCTCTGCCATATGAAGGAGGGTCCATTATTACTGCATCGTATTTTTTTCCTCGTTTAATTTCACGCTCAACAAATTTTTGGCAGTCATCAACAATCCAGCGAATCGGTTTATCACTAACTCCAGTTAGCTGTGCGTTTTCACGCGCCCATGAAACCATGCCTTTTGAAGCATCAACGTGACATACGCTTGCACCTGCATGAGCGCACGCAAGTGTTGCAGCCCCTGTGTATGCAAAAAGATTAAGTACGCTTATTGGCCTATTAGCATTTTTAATTTTCTTATAAAAATAGTCCCAATTGACTGCTTGTTCAGGAAAAAGTCCTGTATGCTTAAATCCAGTCGGCTTTATACTAAATTTTAAATCCTTATAGCCTATAACCCAGCTAGAAGGTATTTTATTTAAGTATTCCCATTCACCGCCGCCTTTATTTGAACGCATATACTTTGCATCTGCATTTTTCCAGTTCAAATCATACTTTTGAGTATTCCATATTATTTGTGGGTCTGGACGAATTAATATCGTTTTACCCCAACGTTCTAACTTGTCCCCACAAGATGTATCAATTATACTATAATCTTTCCATGATGATGCAACACGCATGTAATTATACCTCTTTACTATTTTTTTGTAAGCACTTATTTTATTATCAAAGTGTTTGTTGTCCTTGAGGCTCTAAGCCTAAATGTTTATATGCACTTGTAGTAACACATCTACCACGTGGTGTCCTACTCAAAAAACCTAATTGCATTAGATATGGCTCGTATACGTCTTCAAGTGTGACTGATTCTTCTCCTAGAGTTGCTGCTAAAGTTTCAAGTCCAACGGGGCCTCCACCATAGTTTTTAATCATTGTAGTTAGCATCCGTCTATCAATAGTATCAAGCCCTAATTCATCAATTTCAAGCTTATCAAGTGCTATGTCAACTATTTTTTGCGAAATCGTTCCATCACCTAAAACTTGTGCAAAGTCACGTACTCGCTTTAATAGCCTATTAGCTATACGTGGCGTACCCCGAGAACGCTTTGCAAGTTCATATGCGCCATCTCTCGTACAAGGTATATCTAAAATTCCTGCACTTCTTATTATAATATCAGTCAACTGCTCGTGAGTATAAAGTTCAAGTCTAAACATAACTCCAAATCTATCTCGAAGTGGCGAAGTCAACTGACCTGCTCTAGTGGTTGCACCGATTAATGTAAAATGCGGCAAATCAATTCTAATTGACCTAGCTGAAGGGCCTTTTCCAATAATTATATCCAACGCATAATCTTCCATAGCAGGATATAAAACCTCTTCTACAGCTCTTGAAAGCCTATGTATTTCATCAATAAAAAGAACGTCGTTAGGACTAAGATTAGTCAAAAGTGCTGCTAAGT
>JAVWHI010000054.1:6343-8451 GCA_036640155.1 Oscillospiraceae bacterium
GGCTTTTTCAATAGCAGGCCCTGATGTTATTCTAATATTTACGTTCATTTCATTTGCTATAATTGCTGACAAAGTAGTTTTACCTAGTCCTGGAGGTCCATAAAGTAAAACGTGATCTAATGGCTCATTTCGTGCTTTAGCAGCTTCAATATATATGCCTAAATTTTCTTTTAATTTATCTTGTCCTATATATTCACCAAGCGTTTTAGGACGTAAAGAATATTCAACATCAATATCTTCGCCTGCAAAATTCGGTGTTAGTAATCTGTTTTCCAAATCCAGTTCATCGTTATTATCAAACATTTTTTATACCTTTCCAGCCATTGCTTTTAATCCTAACTTAATCATTTCTTCAACAGTTAAAGTTGCATCAAGCTTAGTAATTACAGAAGTTGCCTCAGATTGAGAATAGCCTAAAACCATAAGTGCATTTATAGCTTCTGAGGCATTTTGTGTATTATTTACAACATCGTTTAAAGTTTGTCCTATTACCCCACTGGCAATTTGTTCTTTTGAAATTTTATCTTTTAGCTCCAAAACAATTCTCTGAGCAGTTTTTGTACCAATACCCTGTGCCTTAGTAAGTGCTTTGTAATCCCCTGTAACAACACACAGTGAAAACTTTTCCGGCGTATTATCTGAAAGAATTGAAGTTGCCGCTTTAGGGCCTACTCCTGATATTGAAATGAGCATCTTAAAACATGCAAGTTCACTTTGACTGGCAAACCCAAAAAGCTCTACAGCATCGTCTCGAACACACATATGAGTATAAATCATCACATTCTCGCCAATCTTAGGCAACTTGCTAAGCGTTGACATAGAAGTTTTAATCCCATACCCTACTCCGCCACAATCAACAACAACAAAGTTAGGCTCAATCAAAGTTAATTTCCCATTTAGGCTATAAATCATTTATAAATACCTCTAATACAGTTTATTTGTAATTTTGCAACCTTTGCATCTGCATAAGCGAGGGTGCAGTATGCGCGTGACATATGGCAATTGCTAATGCGTCCGCTGTGTCATCAGGTTTTGGAACTTTTTCAAGTTTTAAAATTATCCTTGTCATTTCCATTACTTGCGGCTTTAACGCCTTTCCATATCCAACTACAGCTTGTTTTACCTGTAATGGTGTATATTCAAATACCGGTATACCATACTGTGCTGCACCTAGTAGAATAAGTCCTCTTGCTTGAGCAACATCTATTGCAGTTTTTTGATTCGTTGTGAAAAACAATTTTTCCACTGAAACTGCATCGGGTTTATGTTTTTTTAATAAAGCTACATATTCGTCATAAATATGAAGAAGTCTTGCACTAAATTCTTCTTTTGCACCTGTTATTATAGCACCATAATCCAATGTTTGAAATCGCATATTAGAATACGTTATAACACCATATCCAACAATGGCGTAACCAGGGTCTATGCCCAAAACCTTCAAAATTAAAACCTCACATTCAAAATCCAATATGCAACTAAGAGTATTAATAGTACTATCAAATTACTCTTTAATCCTATTTATATGTTGAATTATTATAACACAAATTTTGAATTTAAGCAATAAAAAAGCCTTAACTTCTTGACATTGCTTGCAATTGTTTAATATTTGCACACATTAAAGCCATTTAGTGTTAGTTTAAGCTAGACGTGAATATAAATTTATATAATAGCTTATTTTCCAAGGAGGCATTATGCTACATTTAATTGAAACAATAAACAGTTTTTTAAGTGGCCCTATAATGGTAGTTAGTGTTTTATCTTTAGGTGTGATATTATCGTTTAAAACAAGATTTATTCAGTTTAGAAAATTAGGATATACTTGTAAATATATCGTTTCACAAATACTTAAAAAGCCTAAAGTTAATAATGGAATATCTCCTTTTCAAGCACTAACCACAGCACTATCAGGAACAATTGGCACAGGCAATATCGTAGGCGTTGCAACAGCAATTTCAATGGGTGGAGCAGGTGCTGTTTTTTGGATGTGGATAAGTGCATTTTTAGGCATGGCAACAAAATACGCAGAAATAGTCCTTGCAATTAAATATAGACGTCAGGATAATTTAGGTCAATACATGGGTGGGCCTATGTATTACATGAATAAAGCA
>JAVWHI010000055.1:0-4604 GCA_036640155.1 Oscillospiraceae bacterium
TCGAACTCCGGACCCTTTGATTAAAAGTCAAATGCTCTGCCAACTGAGCTAGTGGATCTCACGTATATAAGCACCCCAGAGAGGACATGAAGTAAATATTGCTGTGTATCCGTCGTTTAGAGTGCTTATTTATTATATCAAAAGATATTTCTTTTGTCAACACTTTTTTGCAAATTTCTTTATTTTTTTTAAAATAATTTTTTTATAGCACAAAGTCATTAAAAAAGAATAGTGAAAAGCGGTAATATGCAAGTATTATGCACCAAATGCACCTAGCTATTCAATACGCATAGAAATATCAAAGCACTTTACAGAATGAGTTAATGCACCTAGTGAAATAATATCGACACCACAAAGTGCAACGTCTTTGATGTTTTGTTTAGTTATGTTGCCCGAAGCTTCAAGCACTGCTCTGCCATTAGTAATTTTAACTGCTTTTTTCATGGTTTCATAGTCCATATTATCAAGCATTATAACATCAGCTTTAACTGCAAGTGCTTCTTCTAGCTCTTCTAAAGTTCTTGTTTCCACTTCAATTTTTATCATGTGGCCTGCTTTTTTACGCAGTGCATTAACAGCGTTAGTAAGCGAGCCATACGCATCAATGTGATTGTCTTTTAACATTGCAGCGTCACTTAAATTATATCTATGGTTTTTACCGCCACCGCAAACAACAGCATATTTTTGCAGTGAACGTAAAAGTGGCAGTGTTTTTCTTGTGTCTACTATCGAGGCTTTTGTACCCGCAACGAGTAAAACACACTCATTAGTTGCAGTTGCAATACCCGACATATGTTGAAGTAAATTTAAAGCGGTACGCTCACCTTTTAAAAGCACCTTTGTTTTTCCACTAATAGTAGCAATAATATCGCCTTTTTTCACACTTGCACCGTCGTTAAAAAAAACAGTACACTCGGTGGTTTGGTCAAGCAAAGTAAAAACTCTCATGGCGATATCTATTCCGGCGATAACGCCCTCGTCTTTTGCAATAAAACGTGCAGTAGAAACGCTTTTTTCGTCTATTAAATAATCAGTGGTAACATCGACATAATTTATATCTTCAGTTATTGCTTTTTTTATTAAATCATCAACATAAAATTGTGGTAAACTCATATAAACTCCCTCTTTATTCACTAAAACTTATTTTACTTATTGCCATGCTGAATTGACTGCTTTAAAATCAAATAAGCAACCGTTACAAGTGATTTTGCCTCAACATAGTCACGATTAACCTTGTACGATGAATTTTCTAGCATTTTTTTCAGTTCGCAAACTCTTTCAAATCCATTCACCGTTTCTGTGGGGTCCGGTACAACGAAGTGTGCTTTTTGCATAATTGCTCTTATTTCAGTTCTTATTCCTGTCGGAACTGTTTCAATATGGTTTGTTTTTTCAAACACAAATGGCGTTAATTTACCTGTTGAAGTTTTAGACTTTTCATTGATATCCGTCGCTGCTAGGCGTGAAAAAACCACAGCCTCAAGTAAAGAATTACTTGCAAGACGGTTGTTTCCATGCACACCAGTGTGCGAGCATTCGCCAGCTGCGTATAAACCTTTAACCGTTGTAGCACCGTTAGTATCAACGTCAATTCCACCCATTAAGTAGTGCTGACACGGGAACACTGGAATTTTATCTTTGGTTAAATCATAGCCCTCTTTTAATAGATTTGAGTAAATCATTGGGAAACGATTTTTAACAAACTGACTGTCTTTATAAGATATATCAAGGTAAAATTCATTGTGACCGGTTCTTTTTGCCTCTTCAATGATGCTTTTTGATACAACATCTCGTGGAGCTAACTCAAGTCTTACATCATACCTATCCATAAACCTTTCGTAGTTGCAGTTTAATAAGTAAGCGCCCTCGCCTCGAACAGCTTCAGAAATCAAGAAACTTTCACGTGTGTGTTTATTTGCAAAAGCAGTTGGGTGAAACTGAACTAAGTTTAAATTTTTAATTTCAGCACCGAGATTATAAGCTAGTGCAATACCGTCGCCTGTTGCAATTGCAGAATTTGTTGTGTATTCATACACACGTCCGATTCCGCCGGTAGCTAGTAGGCAGTATCTACTATTACAATAAACATGCTCATCGTCTTTTAATACATCGATACTAAACGTTTCACCGTTCTTTTTCAAATCGCATACAATTGAGCGTTCCATGATATCAACATTTTTAAGTTGTCTTACAGCATATATTAGTTTTTCAACAATTTCACGACCTGTACAGTCTTTATAGTGCAGTATTCTAGCCTTAGTATGTCCACCCTCAAGAGTTAAGTGTGGCTTGCCTTTTTCATCTTTGTCAAAATCAACATCATAATCAATAAGAGTTTGAACATCTTTTGGTCCTTGTTCTACAAGTAGTCGGGTCGATTCAGGGTCGTTTTGAAAACCGCCGGCAACTAAAGTATCATGTAAATGTTCTTCTATGGTGTCATGCTCCTTGTCAAAAACTGCAGCTATTCCCCCTTGTGCAAGTGCTGAATTGCTTAATATAATCTCTCTTTTACATAAAAGCAAAACTTTAAGCCTTGAATCAAGGTTAAGTGCGGCATATAACCCCGCTGCTCCGCTACCAACAATGATAACGTCATAATTCTTTTCCAATTAATACACTTCCATTTACCTTAAATAATATTACTAAATTTTATTTAGTAGATGTATACTATTAACTGTATACTTATTTCATTATATCACACTTGCACTCAAAAATAAAGGATTTCAGCTTTTTTTATTAATAAAAATTTAAAAACTTGCACCGTCTTTTTTCTTCTAAGACTGTGCAAGTTTTAATTTTTACTATGTTTTTATTTGCCTTTTATGTGGACTTTAGGTCGCAAAACATTAATGTAATAAGCGATTAAGCGAGTTAGTGCAATGTCGTAGATTACAAAAACGACGTTTGCTAGGGCTAGAAGTGCAATTATTCCATACTTCATAAAGTTTTGCATATCCGATAAAAGTTCTTTCATGCCAAAAAGATTGATTGCAATAACATAGGAAATAATAACAGCGATGTTAAACGATATCATTTTTAAAACCCATTCGGTGACACGACTTTTAGTCGTTTCAAAATAGCTTTTAACAATTGGGTAATAGCCCAGAAATCCTATAAAAATTACGACCATTTCCTTATTTGGTGCTAGAAAAATTGACAATAATGAAACAGCGGCGTATGCAATAAACGCAGTTTTTTTCGAGTACTCAATAACAATTGCAACAAACAAAATACCGGAAATCGCAGGAAATGTGTATTCAGCAAACGGAATTAAACCGCCCAAAAACATTGAAACAATGGCAAGCCCGGTAACAATTCCACAAAAAGCAACTTTTCGTGTCGACTTTTGCATTTACCCTTCAACTCCATATTAAAATATGTGGTTACATTTAGAAAATAAGTTCTAA
The DNA here is from genome assembly GCA_036640155.1 of Oscillospiraceae bacterium. Classification (GTDB taxonomy): domain Bacteria; phylum Bacillota; class Clostridia; order Oscillospirales; family Ruminococcaceae; genus JAVWHI01. The sequence goes on from JAVWHI010000055.1 coordinate 3,411, forward strand.
CAGCAATTGATGAAATCTCCGCCCATACATTCGCAACAGCAATCGGCACAAACTAAGCCTTGACACACTGAACATGGCGAGCAACCATTATTAGGTTGTCCGTTGTTTGGTGTTCTATAGCGACCGTTTCCGTTTGGGTTTCCGCCCATGTTGCCATTACCTTGCCAACTCATACGGTTAAGTGCAGCACGGTATTCAGGGTTATTTGGGTTTAATCGACATGCAGTAGAAAAATTATTCATAGCATCGTCAAGCCAACCTCTAGAATAGTAAACACTGCCCTTTAAAAAGTACCATTCAGCGTCTCTTGTTTTAAGAGGTACACCGTCTAAAAGTTCTTCAGCCTCAACTAATCGGTTAGCCTGAATCATCTTTCTAATATCGGCAAAACCCGAGCCGGAGGAACTAAAGTCTGAGGTTTGTTGATAAGAGCCGGCATAATTTCCCTGACCACGCCTTTGATTCATAATTTCATCATAAGCTTGGTTAATTTCCGCCATTTTTTCTTGTGCAAATTCACTTAGCGGATTATCAACATAGTTGTCCGGGTGATACTTTTTTGCAAGTTCCCTGTAAGCGTCTTTAATTTGGTCGTCTGTAAACGAGTCCTCAACACCTAGAACTTCATACGGGTTTTTCATATTTATACTCCATTCCGCCGCTTTGCATCGGCATAAAACATTAAAAACAGCTACTCTTACCTTGCAAAGCAGAAGGAATGATAAGAGTATAAATAATCCTTGTGCGGCTTGCCCCTTAGGGCAATTTCGCACGGATATTTGAAATAATTTGTCCTGAATTTATTCAGGACTTATTTCTCCTTTTTTTTGACGCACAAATTCCAGAGTATTGTGCAGTCCTAAATAAATATTGTTATCTAAAATTGATTTATAACGCTTTAATTCTAATAGCTCGTATGCCGGTGCAATTTCTGCTATAGTCGTGTTAATTACTTTTATAGCGTACTCTTTTATCTGCAAAAGTGACTGCTCTTCACCCTTAAATTTATTAACATAAGGGTTAAACTGTTCTTTTTTTATATCATCTTCAATATCGTCTAAAGCGTCCACTAAATAGACGTATCTGCCCATTAAGTAACCAAATCGTGACAGCACAGGTTTATATTTATCGGGTGCAATAAGTTCAAATATTCCTGCTAAGGCAGTTGCTGTTGGGTGTGCCGCCTTATCTATA
>JAVWHI010000055.1:4614-5343 GCA_036640155.1 Oscillospiraceae bacterium
TTCATTAGAGGATTCTAATAAAAATTGTTGGCTCATCGCACTTGATACAATTTCGTCAACTTTTGGGTACTGCTTAATCGCTTTTTTTCTTGCTGACTTTACAAATGGCATTAATATAATAGACTTTAATTTTCCAAAAAAACCGCTATCGTGATAATTATCTAACACTTTATAATAAAGCATAATCATAGCACAGCATGCACCAAACGACAAATCACCACACCCGACAGCACAAGCCCTCTTTTTAAAGGGGTTTGCAATACACCGGCATGAAGTAAACCCACTGCATTCCTCCGACATAGCCATTGAAACCAGCGATAAAAATGTAAAATCGTAGCTAAGAGTTAAACGTGAAAAAGGTCCATAAACCTTACCTAACTGCTTGCACAGCCCGCAATAAACGGCTTTATAGGTATCATATTCGCCCATTTTCAGTTCCGGTTTATAAGGCTTTATATAACCAAACAATAACGTTCCTCCAAAAAAATGTCTTTTATAGTAGACGTGTAAAACTATCCACAATATTATTGTACCCTAAACTAATAACAATTTAATTAAAAAATTGTAAAAAGATTAATTAAAATGAGAATGAATGACACTAAAAGACTTTTAACGTAGTTTTTTAGTCATTTGCTTGTAATCTAAAAATTCAAAGCCATGTTTTTTATAAAGTCTTACTGCACCCTCATTGCTCAAGCAAACTTCAAGGCGTAATAAAGCAATGTCTTG
>JAVWHI010000055.1:5379-8327 GCA_036640155.1 Oscillospiraceae bacterium
CTGCCAATCGAGTGGCCTCTGTACTCGCTCTTGACAAAAATCTCGTCTAAAAAAGCTACATATCCGCCGGCTTCATTGCTCCAATATATCCAAACTAAAGCGTATCCTGCTAAGCCATCTTTTTCTTCAAATATAAAGCCCTTTACATATGGGTTATCATTTATTATTTGCGTGAAGGTATCTTCCATTTGTTTAATAGGAATAGGATATAGTGATGCACCGCTGTTGTAAAATTCGTTACACATCGATAAAAAGTCTTCTTTATCATTTAACCCAAAATTTCTAATATTCATTGTATTTTCACTCCATTTCTTTACTTTGCATAATTTTTTTAAAAAGTCACTCTTACCTTGCAAAGTAAAAAAAATGATAAGAGCAAAAATTATTCGTGTGCAGTTTTTAACACATATTTTCAATAAAACTCATTTTTACAGGCTTATTACACGCAAGTATTGTTTTGTAAACTAGCACTTCAAGAGAATCAACATAAAATTTATCAAGTTTATACTCTTTTTTAATCACAGACAGTTCTGTACAGCCGAGAATTACCGCTTCACAGCCTTTAGTTTTAAGCTCGTCAACAACAGCTGCAAATTTATCCATTCTAACGGGTTTTCCACCCTTTACGTCATCATAAATTAAGTCCATAACATAACTTTGCATTAGCTGTGAGGGAATAACCCCCTCTATACCAACATTTTTTAGTGCTGTTTGGAACAAAGAAGTCTTAATAGTGCCATTAGTCGCTAAAATGCCGACTTTTTTTATTCCTGATTTTTTTATAACTTCGGCGGTTTCAAAAATCATGTTTATGAAAGTAACATTATCGCTTTCTTGAAGAGCGTTATAAAAATAATGAGCAGTGTTACAAGGTGTGACAATAACTTTTGCACCCATCTGTTCTAATTTTTGTGCGTCCTCAACCATTAATTTTACTGGGTCGTCTTGCGACTCTTTTAAAATAAACGCAGTTCTATCAGGGATTTGCGTGTGGTTTAGTACAATCATATCGATATGTTCTTGATCCGTTTTAACGTCTGTAGCGTTAATAACTGCCTCCATAAAATATGCTGTAGACAGCGGTCCTACACCGCCGATAACGCCTAAAGTTATACTACTCATTCTTCAAGCCCTTTTTTCCCATAATATTTTTTATATTTATTGTAGTGATTCATATTAGCAAGCTTAAGCTTAATGTACCTTTTAAAAGATAAATCCTTATCGTAAAAAAGTGAGTTTGTAAACTTTCCTTGTTTTACAAGCGACTTAACTTTTTTTAAAAGAATTGGATCCGAAATATATTTATACACGATTTGTTTAGGCACTTGAAGCCATAAATGTTCGTTTTTAGCTATCGTAAATTCTTGCTTTTTATGAAAAATAACGTCATCAGCAAGCCACTTTGCAAGGTTTTCACCGCTTGCAGTGACATAAAAGCTACTCCGTCCTTGACGTGGATTGGTTTCAAAGAATTTGTATTTTCCATCACGGCAATCGTACTTCATATCAAAATTAGAAAATCCCGTATAGCCGATACTTTCTAAAAAAGTTTTAAACTGTGTTAAAAGCTGTTCATCATAAGTGTTTATTATAGCGGTATAACTGCCGATTCCTTGCGGGGTGTGGTCTTCTAAAAGAGCGTGACCTAAAGCCATCAACATAACTTTTCCTTGTTTATTCGAGTAGCAATTTAAAACACGCATTTTTGTGTCGTCGCCCGGAATAAACTCTTGAATTGTTAGGCTATCTTGATAACTCGAGTGGTAAATGGCATCAATTATTCTATTATACTCGTCAAGTTGTGCAGCGACAAAGACTTTTCTTTTTCCTATAAAATCGCACTTCCAATATTCGACTGAGTTTGAGGCTTTAACAATTACAGGAAAACTAAACTCGAGTTTTGTGCTTTTTGCATTGTCTTTTGTAATGACTTGCGTTTTAGGATAGCTAAATCCATATTTATCACAAGTTTTATAAAACTCTTCTTTTAGTGTAAGCATATTAAGATGTTCTTCACTAAGGCAGTTAAATTCATAGTAGGCACTTAGCTCTTGTGCGTTTTTTACTAAAAGTTTAACGTAACCATCACCGCAAGGAACAAGCAGTAATTTTTTTTGGGGGTGTTTTTTTGCTACCTCTATAAGTTTTTTAACAAAAGAAGTGGGGTTATCCAAATCTTTTTCAAATTCGAAATCTATTATTTTAGTGTCAACGGTAGCGGTTAAAACTGTTTTGCTCACAGCAATTGACTTTATATTATACGCCTGGTGAAACGCCCTTGCCATGCCATAAACGTTTGTATCGCTACCCAACAAAACTGGTATAAATTCTGTGTTTACCATTATTATTTTCTCCTATCTCGCCTTATTTTCGTTTTCTCTGTGCATATAAATTAAGTATACCACTATAATTGATGTTCGTAAACCACGCACAAGAAAAAAATTTGTAAATTTTAAACCATATTCAACCAAAAAAGGTCGCATCTAATTGATGTGACCTAGTGGGTGTGAAAACCGCATAAATTTAATGAAAATGAAATTATTTTATGTTAGGGTTATCAAGTGCATTTTTGTATTTAGCCTCATCAGCAAAGTTTTTAACTTGAGCTTGAGCCTTTTTAAGAGGTTGCAACGTTCCTGCGCCGCCAATACAGCCGCCTTCACACGCCATACCCTCTAAAAGGTATCCGTTTCTTTTGCCGGCTCTGGCAATAGTGAGCATTTTTTTGCAGTTATCAAGTCCTTGCGCACGGTCAACTTTTACTTCCATTTCAGGGTGTTCTTTTTTAATACAGCTAACTATCGCATCAGCTACTCCGCCAGCTACAGCATACCCTCTGCCGGTAGCAGCAGCATCGTCCATCGTATCGTCTTCTTGGGTTGCAAAATCGATATTTTTAGCGGCAAAGATACCCATAAGTTCTTCAAAAGTTATTACAAAGTCGACAT
>JAVWHI010000056.1:0-8314 GCA_036640155.1 Oscillospiraceae bacterium
AGACACTTGAAATTGATGATAATCAAAATGTTAAGTCGATAACAGCAGCCGAAAAAAAGGCACTTTTATTTGCAAATATAACTCTTTTAATGCTAATCTTAATCTTAATATTAATAGCAGTACCAAAAACATCTTTTTTGCGTAATCCTCAAACCGGGTCATTAATAAACGGCTCACCTCTTATGGATTCAGTTGTAGTTATAATTCCAATTTTGTTTTTCGTGCCATCAGTGGTATATGGTAGAATATCAAAAGCGTTTCACTCGCAAAAAGACGTAGCTGAACAAATGGGAATAAGCATGTCTTCTATGGGTGGATATATCGCACTGGTTTTTGTGTGCGCTCAATTTGTTGATTACTTCAACTATTCTAATATTGGCACAATTATAGCGATAAAAGGTGCGGATTTTTTGCGTGCAACAGGACTTGATGGTTGGGCAATAATGTTGTTATTTATTTTACTCACTGCTTTTATTAACCTCTTGATGGGTTCTTCTTCTGCAAAATGGGCAATAATGGCACCGGTTTTTATACCGATGTTTATGGCAGTTGGCTATTCGCCGGAGCTAGTACAAGTTGCGTACAGAATTGGAGATTCCACAACAAACATAATTTCACCTCTACTTGCCTATTTTGCAATGATAGTTGTCTTTGCAAAAAAATATGATAAAGATGCCGGAGTAGGAACAATTATTTCGACTATGGTTCCTTATTCGATTTTCTTTTTGATAGGATGGGCTATTTTACTTGTTGTTTGGATGCTTTTAGGTTTACCTCTAGGCCCCGGCGCACCAATTTATATATGATATCATAATTTAAAGATAAATAAAACGTAAATTAATTCAAGCGTGAGTTAGTTTACGTTTTTTTGTAATAACAGCGTGATAAATATAATATTTGTAGAAAATCAAAGCGAAATGTGTTAAAATATATATTAGTACGAGCATATTATACGAGGTGAAACACAAATGAACAAAAACATTGAAGCATTAAGAAAAAAAGCAAACAATTTATCGCTACAACCTGGCGTATACATAATGAAAGATAAAACAGGTAAAATAATTTACATAGGTAAAGCAAAGGCACTAAAAAACAGAGTAACAAGTTATTTTAGAACAAATTCATCTCACACACCTAAAGTTTTAAAAATGGTTGAAAATGTCGAAGATTTTGACTATATTGTGACAGATAGCGAATTTGAAGCGTTAGTTTTAGAATGTAGCTTGATTAAACAAAACACGCCAAAGTATAATATTTTGTTAAAAGACGATAAAGGTTATGCTTATATTAAAATCACAAATGAAGATTATCCAAGAATAATAGAGGTAAAGCAAAAACTTGAGGATAATGCCGAATATATAGGGCCATACACAAGTTCATACACTGTACGTCAATCAGTTGAAGAAGTTAATAAAATCTTCAAGCTACCCACATGTAATAAAAAATTCCCACGAGATTTTCACACTGACAGACCTTGTTTGAACTATCACATTAATCGCTGTATGGGTGTGTGTAAAGCTAACATATCGCAAGAAGATTATAATCAAAATATTGTTCAAGCCATTGAATACCTCAAAACAGGAAATAAAAACATTGTTCTTTCTTTAACTGAGCAAATGCAAAAAGCTTCTGCAAATCTAGAATTTGAAAAAGCGGCTAAAATTCGTGATAAAATTTCGGCAATCAAGAAAGTTTCAGAAACTCAAAAAGTTGTAATGAATAACGTTAAGGAGCAAGATGTCATTGCTTTTGAATCCGCAAACAACAAAATTTGTGCTGTGATTTTAAAATTTCGTAATTTTGCACTAGTCGATAAAGACGACTATATTTGTGAAGTTACAACTGATATACAAAGTGCGAAAGTTGAATTTTTAATACAGTACTACGAAAATAAAGAAATACCAAGAAACGTTCTTTTTGATGAACAATTTGATGAAATTGAGTTGATAAAAGAATACCTAACAACAAAATCAAATCATAAAGTAGATGTCGGCGTGCCTCAAAGAGGTGAAAATAAGCATATTGTTTCTATGGCTATTAAAAATGCACAGGATAAACTTTTAAAATCTACAGAATACATTAACCGTGATATGAAAGCACTTGAAGAATTAGCACTAGTTTTAAACCTCAATAAAATACCACGCTATATTGAAAGCTATGACATTTCAAACCTCGGTGATAGCGGTATTGTTGGTGCTATGGTAGTGTTCAAAGATGCAAAGCCATATAAAACTGCTTACCGTAAGTTTAAAATTGAATCGGTTGCCGGACAAGACGATTACGCAAGTATGAAAGAAGTTATTACACGTAGATTTAACCGCTATATTTTAGAAAAAGATAGCGGTGAAGGTTTTGGAATACTTCCTGATTTAATTCTTTTAGATGGTGGAAAGGGTCACGTTGGAGTTATAGCACCAATAATTAAAGATTTTAACCTCCCGGTTAAAGTTTTTGGTATGGTTAAAGACGGTAAGCACAAGACTAGAGCTATTGCAGTAACAGGCGGTGAAATTGAAATAGCCTCATATCGTTTGGTTTTTTCACTCATTACTAAAATTCAAGACGAAGTCCACCGTTTTGCAATCGGTTATCAACATAAAGTGAATAAAAAACGCACATTTGACTTAACATTAACAGAAGTAGACGGTATTGGAACAGTGAAAGCTGAAATGCTCATTAAATTTTTCAAAACTAAGCAGGCACTCAAGTTAGCAAGCGTTGATGAACTTAAAAAAGTGGCTAAAGTTGGTGATAAAACCGCACAAAACCTTTTTGAATTTATTAAACAAATGTAGTCTAGTCGAGTAAAATATATTTACTTATATCGACAACTTGTGCATTTCCTAAAATGTCACAATCTTTATAGTTATATAAAAATGCAGTAGTTTCGTGTTGCAATGTGATTGGATTGTTTTTAAAAACTTGGATATGTGATTGGCGTATAATCTGTTTAGTATCCCAACCTTCATATTCAGGCAAAAACTCTAAAATGTTCTGGTGTTTATCAAAAAAAGCGAAAATTTCTTCACGGTATTTTACGTTAAGAGTCATATCTACCCACTTCGGTACAACTTTTACTTTTTCATGAGAAAAAATATCATAGGTACAACAAAGTGAAAATGTATCTGGGTCTCCCCTATTAAGTTTTATAAAAAAGTCGAAAAGCATATCATAGTAATCTAGCTTATTATGTGCCATTTGATTATAAGAGTTTGCAATATAAAAGTCACTTAAAGCCTCAAACATGCAAAATGGTGAACTAAATTGCTGGCTTAAATAATCAATCGTATTTATAAAACGGTTAGAATTGTAAAAACATTCCACCATTTCCTCAATTGATTTCAACTGCAAAATTTCATCAAAGCTAAGACTATCAGTAGATAAAACTTCATATGGTGCATAATCAGTATAAGCAATACTATATTTTTCTTTCATATCATATAGTCCTGAGCCTTTAAGTAACTTTAAAAATCCTAATTGAAGTTGATCCGGCTTTAAACTATAAACATAGTCAAACGAATGTGAAAAGCTTTTATAATCTTCATATGGAAGCCCTGCAATCAAGTCAAGATGCAAATGAATGTTTTTGCCACTTCTTATTTTATTTATTATTTCACTTAACTTTAGCATATCGTTGTTTCTTTTTATTGCTTTTAAAGTTTTAGTATTAGTGGACTGTATTCCTATTTCAAACTGGAATAAGCCTCGACGTGCTAATTTTACAAGCAATATCATGTCTTCATCAATTAAATCTGCTGCTATTTCAAAATGAAAATTGGTTATTCCATTATCATTTTCAATTAAGTATTTCCAAATTTCTATTGCTCGTTTTTTATCACAGTTAAAGGTACGGTCAACAAACTTAACCTGGCGTACAGACTTTTTTAAAAAAAAGTCTAAGTCCGAATATACTCTTTGTAGCGATAAAAATTTTACCCCTCTTGTAGACGACGACAAGCAATATTGGCAGTTAAACGGACAGCCTCTACTTGATTCATAGTAAATTATTTTATTTTCAAGATCACTTATATCATTATAAACAAAAGCAATATCGTCAAGAGATACGCACGATGTATTTTCATTAATTTGTACGGATTGTTTTTTTAAAAAAGAAATACCACTAATATCTTCAGTTGACATGTTATTTTCAAGTGCGAAAACTAGTCGTGCAAAAGGCTCTTCTCCCTCACCGCTAATAACATAATCGCAACATGTTTTTACTAAAACATCGTGAGGATTAAAACTCACTTCAGGTCCGCCTAAAATAATAACAACATTCGGTAAGACTTTTTTTATTTCGTGGCAGAGTGACTTTACATACTCATAGTTCCAAATATAACATGAAAATCCAATTATATCAGGCTTTTTTAAATATATCTCACGCAATATGAACTCAAGTCTTTGATTTATTGTAAATTCGCAAATATTAATAGATAAGGAATACTTCTGCTTTGCATAAACTTGCAAGTAGCGTATAGCCAAATTTGAATGAATGAATTTTGCGTTTATTCCAAATAAGAAAGTATTCATAAAAATCTCCTTTAATAAAACTTTTAAAGCAATAAATATAAAATATTGGGCAGCGTCGTTTTGAACTGACACCGTCCAATATTATTATGTATGTACAAAAACGAATAAATTAAATAAAAATATTGTTCTTAGTTTTTTGTCATAATCTACTTCTAGAGACGTAAGATATATTATCAAATTCAGTGAATTTATGCTTTATATTTTAACATATCACATTTAATAAGTCAATGCACAATATATTTTTTCTAATGTGAATATAAACGATTAAATAACAAGAATATTTCAATATTTTTTCGTTGACATTATAATAACACAATGGTATAATAATTGAGCAGAGTTTGCATTTTAGTTATCTGGAGAGATATCGAAGTGGTTATAACGGCCCTGACTCGAAATCAGGTGTACATGCAAATGTACCGAGGGTTCGAATCCCTCTCTCTCCGCCAATAATTTCAAATACGAACAGCAAACTTATTTTTTGTTAACTGGATTCGAATGGAGCAGCGTTAGTAAACGTGCCGGCGACACGTTTACCCTGTGACTGGCTTTTTCGCAAAAAAAGAAAGTCCCTCTCTCCGCCAATAAACTGCGGCTTAGACCGCGCGCAGAAGCCGCAAAACAGTGATGTTTTGCGGCATTTTTTTATATTAAAAGAAATGGGGTATAAAAATGGAAACAATTAAATCTATCGGAATGGCAGAAAACATGCGTGATAAAAATTTGTTCGAGCATTTAGACGAAAAAGCTGTTAAGGCTCTAATTTTAAGAGTTACTCACAAAGAATCTTATGCAGACAAGTTTATTGTAAGAAAAATGCAAAGAGCAGGTCATGACAGCTTTAAACTTTATAACGAAGGTGATAAAATCGTTATTGAAGCAACGTCTGGAGTTAGTGCTTGTGCAGGGTTTAACAAATATTTAAAAGAAGTTTGTAATTGTTTTGTGGGTCCACTTTCTAAAAATTTAAACTTGCCTGAAAAGCCTTTACCTTTACACCAAAATTTAGAGGATAATAGTCTATTTTTATATAGGTACTTTATGAACTACTGTACATATGGTTACACAATGTCGTTTTGGAAATTTGAAGATTTTGAAAAACTAATTGATTGGATGATGCTTAGCGGAATTAATTTAGTTCTTAACCCGGTTGCTCATGAAACAGTTTGGCATAAACTTATGATTGAGTCGGGCTATTCTCAAAAAGAAATTGATGATTATTTGTGTGGACCTTCATTTTTTGCTTGGCAGTGGATGGGCAATATGACTAAATTTGGTGGCAATTTGCCAAAATGGTGGTATCAAGACCGTGTTGAGCTTTCAAATAAAATTAATGAACGCTTAAAGAGTTTTGGGGCATCGCCTGTTTTACCAGGCTTTTGTGGACTTGTTCCATTGCATTTTAAAGAAAAATTTCCAGAATCAAACCCTGTTGAACAAGGTTTATGGTGTGGTGGATTTCAACGTCCTGAAATTATTCTGCCAACGGACGTAATGTTTAATAAAATTGCGGATAAGTTTTATACAATAACTAAAGAGCTTTTTGGTACAGTGCATTATTTTTCTACAGATCCATTTCATGAGGGTGGAAACACGCAAGGTATTAACTTGAGTGAATTTGGCAAAAGCGTTATTGAAGTGATGCAAAAATATGATGAAAATGCGATTTGGTTGTTGCAGGGCTGGGGAACTAATCCACTTCGTGAGATGATAAAGGATATAGATAAAGGACACCTTTTAGTCACCAATTTAATGGCAGACCAAAACTTTAATGGTGGCGATAATTATGGTGGCACGCCATGGCTTTATTGCACAGTTAATAATTTTGGAGGAACAAGATGCCTTAGCGGAAATGTGCAAAAAAGTTTACAAGAGCCTTACAAGATTTTAGATAAAAATTCTGATTATAGCATGGTTGGCATTGGATTAATGATGGAGGCAATAACAATTGATGAGGTGTTTTATGACATTTTAAACACGATTTCATTTTGTAACACTAAAAAAGAAATTAACGATTACATAGAAAAATATGTACAGTACCGCTATGGAAATAGACTTAAGTCAAGCACTCAAGCTTTAAAAATTATGGCAAATGATATTTATCTTAAAGGCGGTATTAATCTTCCGCTTGAATCAGCATTATGCACACAACCAACTTTAACTCCAAAAAGCGTTTCAACATGGGGCGGAGAAAAATTCACTTACAACACAAACACGCTTAAAAATGTTTTTGACTTAATGTTAGCTGATTTTGATGTGCTTGAACACAACCCACCTTATCGTCTTGACATTGCAGATATTGCAAGGCAGTGCGTTGCAAACAGCAGTTGGAACAGCTTAAAAAGCATGCTTGAGGCTTATAAAAATGAAGATGAGCAAAACTTTATACTGCACAGTGAAAGATTTTTAGCACATTTTGATATACAGGAAAAAATCGTTTCAACAAACGAAAATATGTTACTGGGAACTTGGTTAAAAAAAGCAACAGATTATGCAACAAATGATATTGAAAAGCGAATGTTTAGTTTTAACGCAAAAGCACTCATTACGCATTGGGGAGATAAAACATCATCATATCAACTTCGTGATTATGCTCATAAGGAATGGTCAGGAATGATTGAGGACTTTTATAAACCACGTTGGGATGCGTTTATAACAATGTTAGGATTAACAATTCATTCTCACGACGAGCTAGAAGAAGTCCAATGGTATGAATTTGAACACGTTTTTTCTTGCACTACAAAAGAATATAGCACCTCACCTAGTGGCGATTTAAAAGCAATTTTATACGAGGCAAAAATGTTTTTAGAACAGGAATAAACTAAGCACATAAGGAGAAAGTTTTATGATTGAAGTAAAAAACCTTACACTCAAATATCCTAGTGGTAAAGGTGTCTTTGAACTTGATTTTAAAGTCAACGAAGGCGAAGTCATGGGCTACTTAGGTCCAAACGGTGCAGGAAAAACAACTACAATTCGCGCTCTTATGGGCTTTATGAGTGCAAATAGCGGAAAAGCAACGATTAACGGACTTGACTGCTACACCAAAGCACCAGAAATTAAGAGAAGTTTAGGCTATATTCCCGGTGAAATTGCTTTTCCGGACGGTATTGATGGTACAGATTACTTAAAGTTTCTATGCAAAATGCGTGGCACAACCGACCTTGCACCGATGAAAAAACTTATAGAGCGTTTTGAACTAGATACGCACGGTAAGGTTAAAAAATATTCAAAGGGTATGAAACAAAAGCTTGGCATTGTTATTGCATTTATGCACAACCCAGATGTGCTGATTTTAGATGAGCCTACAAGTGGGCTTGACCCACTTATGCAAAGTAATTTCATTGACCTTGTTAATGAAGAAAAGAAAAAAGGCAAGACAATTTTAATGTCAAGTCATATGTTTGAGGAAGTTGAGCGTACTTGTGATAACGTGCTTATTATAAAAGACGGTAGAATTATCAAGCAATCGGACGTTGCGACACTAAAATCAGAAAGGCGAAAAACATATATTGTAAAAACAAAAAGTGGCGAGGAAACGTTTAACATTCGTGGCGAAGAATTGGGCGATTTCATTAAAAAACTTGGAACAATGGACGTTTTATCGCTAGATGTTAAAACGCAGGGACTTGAGGAAATATTTATGAGTTTTTATGGCAAAGAAACTTTGAAAGAGGGAAAATAATATGAGTTTTACATTATTTAAAGACACATTCAAACGCTCATGGAAGTTACTCCTTATTTTTGCTGGTGTTCTTTGCATGTACTTAGGTGTTATTATTTCTCT